>JACQGT010000482.1 GCA_016199425.1 Chloroflexota bacterium | reverse complement strand
TTTCGGCGGGTTCGTCGCCGGAGGATGTGGCTGAAAACTGGAACATCAACGCACGCGGCTTTGACCCATCCGCGACACTGGCTTTGCCAACTGACGTTCTCGCATTCCGGGACACACTGGGCAAGAGCCGGGCTTTCACGGCACGATTGGATGGGGTGGGCATCTCAGCGGGGATGTACACGGACATCATCGACGGCGTGACGGAACTGGTGGGCATTGCCACTTTGCACGAATCCCGGCGACGGGGCATCGGGGGCGCGCTCACCGCCTTTGTCACGCAGACTGCCTTTGCCGACGGTGCGTCACTGGCATTTCTCAGCGCCGCCAACGAAGAAGCGGGACGGGTTTACCGGCGGGTGGGCTATCAGTCGGTGGGGAATTTGCTCACGCTGGTGAAGAAAACCTAAACTGCGACGTGTACTAGTCTTGTCTGAAATTCACGACCCCCTGAATTCCGAAAGAATCATCTTTTTTTAGATCACCAGAACAGGAGAGTAGAAATGGCCCTACAAACAATCACCGCAACCGCCGAATGCCCCGAGTGCTTCGGCGAGGTGGAACTGAAGAATGTGATGCAGAACGAGATTGTCCAGTGCCCGGACTGCGGCACAGATCTGGAAGTGGTCAGTATCGACCCCGTGGCGCTGGAGCTGGCCCCGGAAGAAGAAGAGGATTGGGGAGAGTAAGAGACGGGATGATGAGATGATGGGGAATTCGCACTCCATCATCCCATCATCTCATCATCACCCTTCGTTTTCATCAAACAGGATTCAGGTAAAGGGTGTACTTATGAAAGTTGGCATTTTATACAGTCGCGTGCGCGCCGAGGAGAAGTTGCTTTTCGAGGCGTTTGAAAGGCGGGGCGTCGATTTCGAGCTGCTGGACGACAGCCAGTTGATCTTCGACATTTCCGGCACCAATGGCCATATGCAACGCTTCGAGCAGTTCGATGTGGTGATGGAACGCTGCATTAGTCATGCACGCGCTCTCTACAGCCTGCGCGTCCTCAACGACCAGGGCGTGCGCACAGTGAACACGGCCCAGGTGGCCGACACGTGCGGCAACAAATTGCAGACCACCAGCGCATTAACCGCGGCTGGTGTGCCTTCGCCGCGCACGCTTGTGGCCTTCACCGCCGAGGCGGCCCTGAAAGCCATCGACGAATTGGGGTATCCTGTGGTGCTAAAGCCTCCCGTCGGCTCGTGGGGAAGACTGCTTAGCAAAATCAATGACCGGGAAGCGGCAGAAGCTGTGCTCGAACACAAGGAAGTGCTGGGCACGTACCACCATTCGATCTTCTACATTCAGGAATATATCGACAAGCCCATGCGCGACATCCGGGCCTTTGTCATCGGCAATGAGACCATCTGCGCCATCTACCGCAGTTCGCCCCATTGGATCACCAACACAGCCCGAGGTGGGCAAGCCAGCGTCTGTCCGGTGACACCGGAATTGAACGATCTCTGCGTGCGGGCAGGCCGAGCCGTGGGTGGCGGCGTCCTCGCCATCGATGTGTTGGAAGACCCGAAGCGGGGCTTTCTGGTGAACGAAGTGAACTATGTGATGGAGTTCCGTAACAGTGTCTTGCCCACCGGCGTGGACATCCCTGGCCGGATGGTGAATTTTGCCCTGGAAGTGGCCCGCAATGGCTGGGCCGCGGCCAACGGCTGGGGCGAGGACGACGAGCGGACTGTGGGGCGGGTGACGTTGGCGGGAGAATGAACCGATTGCGTATTTCGTAAGGTGGCAGAGCCGACAGCCCTTCGACAGACTTAGAACAGCGCCAAAGTTGGTCGTCCCCTGCACGTCAACCATTCGCGTACTCCTCCCATTCGCGGTCATTCACAACCCAACAAAAAGAAACGTGAAACGTGAGGGTACCGGACTATCTCACGTTTCACGTTTCATCCCTTCATCCCCTCTCCCTTCACCGTCAGAAAAACCGTAATCTCACTGCGGTTGTGGAACAACTGCCGCGCTCCCGCGATGACGTAGCGCTGGCGTAGGATGTTGAAGGCGTGCTCGATGATCCGTTTGCGATCGTCACCGGGCAGTTTGAAAGTCATCAGCGCCAGGCCGTGACGGTGCAATTGGCCCGCATAGGCCACCATCAGCCGGGCTGAGTCCCGGGCATCCATGCGCATATCGTTGACGATCAGGTCGAACTCGTCCGGTTCGTCGGCCAGATACTCCTCGGCGGTCATCCGTTTGTGGCGCACACCCCGATCCTCGGCCAGACGCGGGTCCAGCTCGGCGGGGTCTACGGCAGTGACGAACTGCTCCCGCTGGCGCAGGACCCGGGTCCAGCCGCCGGGGGCCGCGCCTAAATCCAACGCTACGCCGCGCGGCGGCAGATCGATGCGGAAGACTTCCAACGCCTCCAGCAATTTGAACTCGGCCCGGCTGATCTGCCCCTCTTCCCGTGCGAAACGGCGCACGCCGCCCGCCCAATCCGAGAGGTTGAGATTGGTGGGAGAAAGGCCGAGAAATGCGTATTGCGTATTGCGTATTCCGTTGTCTGTCGTCGGTGAAACGTGAAACGTGAAACGCGAGAGTGCTTCGTCTGGAAGTCGGGCGCAGACGACGGAAAGCACCTGCTCCGGGGCGCGCACGTCCACAACCGCGCCGGTGGCGTCGGTCAACGCGCCGGAAAGGGCGATGTTCAGGTCGAAAGGTTTGTAGGGCAGGTCGGCGGCGAGGACGCGGCTCTGCACGGAATAGGGCAGGTCGGCGTCCAGGCCATCGGCGAAGTCAGATGCGGCCAATTCGGCCAGGCTGGCGATGTCGTCGGATGTACCGGTCAGGGGGAGAACAGAATCCACCGGGCAGAAATGGCGCACGAAGATAGGCGGCTTCGCCTGCCACGTCACGGCCAACCCCCAGAAGCCGTCGTCACATTCGGCCAGCCAGACGCCGGGGGCCAGTTCCGCCACAAGCGCGCCGTAGATGCTGTCGTGGCGGAATTCGTCCAGGGCCAGGTCGTTGAAGTCCGGGTCGCAGGTGAGGATGAGGTGGGGCATCAGGGCGCGGCAACCTTTGCCAGTTCAGATTCGAGGAGTTGATGGAGCATCTCTTCCAGCGACTGCTGGCGTGATTTTGCCAACGCCCTGGCCCGCCAAAAGGTATCTTCCTGTACCTCGACAAAAAACCTGCGCCGCCGTCCGTCAAACTCGACTTCGACATCTTGCACCAGATCTTCATAATCATCTGTCGAGTGATTGTCCCAGAATTCGCCAGCTTCCTCATAACTGGCAAATCTTTCGGGAATTGGATCGCGGCCAGATGTCGCTGCTGTGCTATTAGCCATAGCGTCTCCATTCGCTTCATTCGTCCATCGCCAAGTCGCTAAGAAATGGTGATCATTCAGCTTGTGGTCTTCCCACGCCGTCCTACTCTGTCGTGAGGCAGAACCCACAAGTTGTTTAGCCACCAGTCCTAAAAGCGGGTCGGTGGTGAGGACTGGTCGGAAGATCAGAAGGCTGAGACGTGCTGCAAATGCTGTTCGAGAAGATAATTAATCAGTTCATCGATGGACAGATCGCCAGACGTCGTCTGCAATTCGGCCTGTCGATACAAATCGTCGCGAATGGGCACGAGATAGACCCGGCGTTGAATGTCAAAGTCGACATCCAATTCTTGAATCATATCCTCATAGTCGTCTGTCGAATGTGTGTCCCAGAATTCGCCAGCCTCTTCTAAACTAGCGAAGCTCTCCGGGATCGGGTCCCTCAGTTTATCTTCTGCCATACCGTCTTCTCTCTTTCCGAGTCATATCTCTGGCGCTAATGACCAGAGCGTCTCCGCTACGCTTGAAAACAAAGAATACAGCCAGATACCGACCTTCTTCTGTCTGGCCCAATGCTTCAAATACATCCTCGCCTTCATAATCGCCTCGCTCAATCAAGCGTACTCGTCTGTGACCGTATAGAATGGCTTCGACTTCATAGGCAGCAACGCCGTGCTTGCGATCAATCTTCTCCGCAAACTGCCGCAGCCAGAGGATGCCTGTGATACGCATAGAATTATCCCATAATCGAACGTTTCATTCAAGAGCAGAGCGAATCACTCCCGCCATCTCCCGGGCCCGCTGCGGCGCATCGCCCACGTAATCCGACGCATCCAGCAGGCGCAGACCCGCCACCCGCCCCACCAGCGCGCTGATGCGGGGATCGGCCAGGAGGTTCTCGGCCAGGGGGTTCGGCTCGCCCGCCTGCAACGCCTGCCAGGCCACCAGACTGTGTTCCCGGATCACTTCGTGGAGTTCCTGGCGGTCGCCGCCGGCTTTCACCGCCTCCATCAGCAGCCGCTCGGTGGCGGCAAAGACGCCGTACTCGCGCAGGTTGCGCGCCGTGGGGCCGGGCCAGATGGACAAGCCTTCCACCAGATCGTGCGCCCGGCCCAGCACCTCATCGGTCAGCAGAAACGCCTCGGCCAGCACCAGCCGCCGGTTGGCCGAATCGTCCAGCGTGCGTTCCAGCAGACTCAGGGCCGCGTTGTCCCAGGCCACCCGGGGCAGGGCCGCCACCAGCCGGGTCAGGCTGTCGATATTCTCGGCGGTGATGGGGTTGCGTTTGAAGGGCATGGCGCTGGACCCCACCTGCTTTACGCCAAAAGGTTCGCTCCACTCGCCGAAAGGGGGAGACTGGAGGATGCGCAGGTCGAAGGCGAATTTGTGCAGGCTGGCGCACAGACCGGCCAGGGCGTTGAGCACCAGCCAGTCCTGCTTGCGGGGATAGGTCTGGGTGGCCACCAGAAAGGGACGGATGCCCAGCTTCTCCATCACCGCATCTTCCAGTTGGCGGGCGCTCCAGCCAGTCCCGGCCAGGAGTTGGGTGTAGCTGGCGCTGGTGCCTACGGCGCCCTTCAGCCCCTTGCCGCGGATGCCCTCCCGCACCCGGCGCAGCTCCTCCCAATCGCCCAGCAAATCCTGGCCGTATTGGGCCAGCCGGTAGCCGACGGTCGTCGGCTCCGCGGGCTGGATGTGGGTGAAGGCGATGGCCGCGGTGTCGGCTTCGGTGTCGATGCGCACGGCCAATGCCGCCAGCGTCTTCTCCAGCCCGGCCAAAATCAGGTCCAGCCCGTCGCGCAGGCGGAGGGCGTCCACATTGTCCAGCACATCCATTGACGTTGCGCCCAGATGGATGATGGGTCCGCCCAGCGGACACTGCTCGGCGTAGGTGCGGATTTCCGCCATCAGGTCGTGGCGGATCTCCCGCTCGATGGCCTCGGCCCGCTCGATGTCGATGTCGTCCTGGTGGGCGGCCAGCTCCGCGGCCTGCTCGGCTGTAACCAGACCGGCGTCGCGCTGACTCTCGGCCAGGGCGACCCAGAAGCGGCGCAGCAAGCGGCGTTTTTGGCTCTCGCTCCACACCCGGCGCATAGCCTCGCTGCCGTAACGCCAGGTGAGGGGGGAGAGGTAAGTTTCGTGGGTGAAGGTAGTCATGGGTTAGGTCACGTCCCTGGGGTGAGGAAAGAATGGTAGGGATATTGTACCACAGAGTGAGGAGACGCAGGGGGAGAGGCGCTGGTTGTGGTATAATTGACCAGACGAAGCAGGTAGAAACCCCACTATCCTTCGTCCACGGCACAGGCAGAAACAGAGCAGGCCGTGTTCCTACATCCTTCAGTCGTAGATAGCGTCTGTGAACGACAGAGCACACCACAGGAGAGCAGCATGGACAAACAGACACTTATTGACAAGCTGAACAACGACCTGGCATCCGAATTGAGCGCCATCATCCAGTACATCACCTACGCGGCCAAAGCCACTGGCCCCTACCGTCCCCAGCTTGCCCAGTTCTTCCTGACGGAAGTAGCCGACGAGCAGCTTCACGCCCAATTCCTGGCCAACAAAATCGTCGCGTTGAGCGGGCAACCGACGACCGTTCCCCATCCCGTGGCGCCCGCCGACGGCAACCGGGCGATGCTGGAAGCTGTACTGGCGGCGGAACGGCAGGCCGGCAAAAGCTACACCCAGCGCGCCCTGGAGGCTGATGAATTTGGCGATAAAGGACTTACGGTACAGTTGGAAGATATGGTGCGGGACGAGACCAGCCACGCTGAGGAGACAGAGCGGATGTTGCGGGATTGGCCGCTGTAGTCTGCAGCCGGGCCGCCGGGTGCCGGAACAACTCCAATCAGGCGGTAGAGGTTGTGATCTCCGCTGAGGCCGGCGCGCCGGAAGGTATTTACACGATTCCCTTCATGGCCCGCTCCGGCCCCCTCAGCGCCGAAGCGGAGATCACACTCCTCGTGGGCGATGCGCGCATCTTCCTGCCGGAGGTGAGCCGGTAAGAAGCTACGAACAACAAAAAGAGCGGCGGTCCCTTTGGACCGCCGCTCTTTTGTGTCCAATCGGTTGGAAGCTACACCCCAAACATCTGATCCCGCTCCGGCCCCACGGAGACGTACTCCACCCGCACAGCGGCCAGCTCGGCCAGCCGGTGGATATAGGCCCGGGCTGCTTTGGGCAGATCGTCCCAGGCGCGGCAATTTTGCGTGGATTCCATCCAGCCCGGCCACTCCTCGTAGACCGGCGTGACTTCGTTGAGTACCGGCGTGTCGGGCATGGAATCGGTGACGACCGAACCGTCGGGCAGCCGGTAGCCCGTGCAGATTTTCAGCGTCTCGAAGCTGTCCAGCACGTCCAGTTTGGTGATGGCCAGGCCGGTCATCCCGTTCAGCCAGGACGCGTAGCGGATGGCTACGCCGTCGAACCAGCCGCAGCGCCGGGGACGCCCGGTCGTCGCGCCGAACTCCTGGCCGACTTTGCGCAGTTTCTCCCCGTCGGCGTCGCTCAGTTCCACCGGGAAAGGGCCGTCGCCCACGGCTGTGCTGTAGGCTTTGACGACGCCGATTACCTGGTCCACAGCGCGGGCGGGCAACCCCGCACCGGAGGGGGCAAAGGAGGCGGTCGGGTTGCTGCTGGTGACGTAAGGGTAGATGCCCCAGTCCAAATCGCGCATCACACCCAACTGCCCTTCCAGCAGAATCGACTGGCCTGCCTCGATGGCCGCTTTGGTAATAGGGACCGTATCAACAATGCGATGGGCCAGCTTCTCGCGAAACTCCATTAGCAGGCCGTAGAGTTCCTGGCCGTCCACCAGCTCGCCGCCCAGAATCTCGATCTTGCGGTTGACAGTCACCAGCGCGTTGTCCAGCCGCCCCTCCAGCCATTCTGGCTGGAGCAGATCGCCGATGCGCAGACCGGAGCGGGCGGCTTTGTCGGCATAGGCGGGACCGATGCCCCGTTTGGTCGTGCCGATAGTATCCTTGCCCCGGGCCGCCTCTTCCAGCACATCCAACTGGCGGTGATAGGGCAGCACCATCTGGGCCCGGGCGCTGATCCAGAGATTGTCCAGATTCACGCCTGCGGCCTCCAGATTCGCCATCTCCTCCAGCAACGACTGGGGGTTGACCACACAGCCGGTGCCGATGATATTGCAGGTGGCCGGGTTGAAGATGCCGCTGGGGATCAGATGCAGCGCGTGCTTGCCGTACTCGTTGATGACCGTATGGCCCGCGTTGTCGCCCCCCTGAAAGCGGATGACCACATCGGCTCGTTGGGCCAGATAGTCAATAATGCGTCCTTTGCCTTCGTCGCCCCATTGGGCGCCCACAACTGCGGTGACGGTCATAGGTTGCTCAATTCGTTCGTCTGGTTGGATGAATTGGTATTGGGTATATGGATTCACTAACAGTTTTTTCGGAACAGTCCAACTGATGTGAAAATAGCCATCGTAGGTCGGACTGGTAGTCCGACCAGCTTTTTCATCCTCATCAGTGCCCCCAGGCATGTCGCCTGCCCTACTGTTCCGCAAAGATTTGCGCCCGTCCCTTGCCGTTCTCGCCGACGTCAATAAACATTGAAAAACTGACATCACCCTTCTTGACTTCGTAGAAACCAAAGTCACCGGCAAATGTCCAGCCCAGGGCAGCGAAGGCATCGGTGTAGAACTGCACCAACTCATCCTGGCTCAGTTGACTGGTAATTTCAGGCATACCGATCATATTGGCGGCCAGCGTGCCGCCCTCCGGCAGGGGGAACGCGCCTTCAGCAAAGCCGGGGATGACGACAACACCCGGCTGCGGCGCGTCCGCGGGCAGTTCGATGGTGATATCCCCGTTGACATCGTGAATTTCGTAGCTCCAGTTCACCGTCTGGATGACCGTCACCTCCGCGCCGCTGGCGTCGGTCTCCTTGACATTGCTCACTTCGGACTGGATGCTGTATTTGAGGATGTAATTGCCTTCTTTGGCTACCCATACATCCATTGTCACTGACTCGATGACCTCCTGGGAATCGGGTACCATCTGGGCCATACGTTGAAAGATATCGATGTCGTCGATGCGGTAGTGAGTGGCCGGTTGGCCGCCGACTGACTCCTCCCCCAGATTTTGAGCGTCGTCCTGCTCCAGCACAAACTGGTCGACGAAGCCGGTGAAGAGGTCGGACATGGCCGTAAAGAGACCCGCGTTGTCCCGCCCGACGGTGATCCACTCGTCTTCTTGGGACCTGGCAGAGACCCACTCGCCGATCTTGTAAATAGCGACGGATTCCACGCTCTCGTCCTCTTTGATGGTCATCAAGAAGGACTCATCCGAGCCATAGGCGCTGTCCGTTCTGACAAAGGCCCCCTCCAGCGCCATCTCCTGCACGGCGGTGGTAGCGTCCTGGCGCGTCGTAGTGATCAGAAATTGGCCCCGGGTGCGGTAGGAGTTCAGTACGGCGTCGGGCGCTGCGAAACTGTTGGAGGCGCTGGCTGCCGGCGTAGGGGTGTTGGTGGCTGCGGCGGGAAGAGGCGTGGCGGTGGGCGGAAGCGGTGTGTTGGTCGGCGGCGCGGGTGTATCCGTGGCCGCGACGGACTGGGCTTCCAGCGCTGCCGTGGGCGTGGGTTCATCATCACCACACGCGGCCAGAGTCACAGCCAGCAGTGCCATCAACAGAAGGGTGAGAATGTGTTTGGAAGTCATGGGGATTCCTTTCGAGTGCTATAGCCAGCGACTTTGCTTCTTATTATTATACGTTCAGATCGGTGAAAGTCAATCCGTAGTTGGGTTCTCGCCGCCAGGGATCGTCGAATGTCCCTGTGCGTGTGCGGCGAGAACCCAACGGGCGTGGAGTGTGTTGGATGAATGCCTGCGTTGTTGGCAGGGCATTCGGTGTTGAAGGGACGGCATTCACCCACCTACATCGCCACCGGTTCAGCCTCTTCTTCCGCCGCGCCCGGCGTGGCTCCGGCCTCGATCTCCACCATCTCGTCGCCGTCCAGGCGCAGACTGATGACCCGGCTCACGCCGTCGTCGCCCATTGTGATGCCGTAGATGGTGTTGCTGGCTTCCAACGTGCGCCGATTGTGGGTGATGAGGATGAATTGGGTGTTAACTCCCAACTCCTCCACCACCTCCCGGAAGCGGTCCACATTGGCCTCGTCCAGGGCCGCGTCCACCTCGTCCAGAATGCAGAAGGGGGTGGGGCTGACCCGCAAAATCGCAAAGATCAGCGCACAGGCAGTCAGAGAACGCTCGCCGCCGGAGAGCAGGTCCAGGCTCTGCGGGCGTTTGCCCGGCGGACGGGCCACAATCTCCACGCCCGTATTGATGATGTCCTCCGGGTCGGTCAGGGAAATCTGCGCTGTGCCGCCCCGGAAGAGTAGCTGGAAGAAATGGACAAATTCCGTGGAGACCGCATCGAAAGTACGGCGTAGCTCGATCTCCATGCGCTTATCCAGCTCCCGGATGATCCGGCGCAGGTCGAAGGCGGCCTTCTCCAAATCCTCCGACTGATGGAGCAGAAAGTCGTGGCGGCCCGCGGCCTCCGTGTACTCTCTGGGCGCGTCCGGGTTCACATTGCTCAGGCGGCGCAGCCGGGCCCGGGTCTCGCGCACCTCCTCCTCCAGCCCCGCCGCC
>JACQGT010000481.1 GCA_016199425.1 Chloroflexota bacterium | reverse complement strand
TGCGGTCGTCGCTGACGCTGGCATAGAGCGCGCCGGTCTCCGGATCGGCGTAGAGAACCCAAATCCTGGCGGCTGCGGGCAGGCCGTCGTTGCGGGGCTGCCAACCGTCGGCGGCAAGAGCGTAGACGCCGTCGCCGAGGGTGCCGGCCAGGAGTTGGCCGCTGCTATCGTAGATCAGTTCGTTGACCCACAGCTTGCGCTCGGCGAAGGGCTGGCCGATCTGAACCCAGGAGAGACCGCCATCTTCCGATTGAAAGATGCCCGCGGCCTTTGTGCCCACGAGCAGATGGCGGGGATTATCCGGGTGGATGAGGATGGCCGATGTCTGGAAATCCGCGCCCAACAGTTGGGTGGGCTGCCAGAAATCGTCGGCGAAGACGAAAAGCCCGGCCCGGGTGCCGGCGAAGAAGCGCTCCTCCCCGTCGATGACGACGCTGGCGATAGTGTCCGCATAGTAAAACTCAGCGCTGCTTTCGCTAGGATAGGTGAGCTGCCAGGTGTTGCCCCGGTTCTGACTGCGATAGAGGCCGGCTTCGCTGCCCAAAAAGAGCTGATTGGGGTCTGTCTGGCTGATGGCGATGGCGCGCACGTTGCGGGGGCGGTTATCGGTCGATGTTTCGCCCAGAGAGAGGCCGTCGTTGTGGGTGCGCCAGGTTACGCCGCCGTCTTCGCTGCGCTGGAAGCCGTGGCTATACAGCCCGGCGTAGAGGGTTTGGGGATTCTGGGGATCGACGGCCAGGGCGCGGATTTGCAGATCGCCAGGCGCACCCGTGGCGCGCCAGACGATGCGGGGATCGGCAGTGCAACCAGTGCCGATCCCCGCGCAGAGAAGCAGAAGAAGCAGAATCTTGCAGAGACGCCGTAACAATGCAGCCCCTTCCGTAGACTCAACCGACGCGCGCTGGTCACTCCTGAATCAGCCCAAGTTTTCTATGGACGAACCAGGAAGTTGCGCGTCGGGTCCAGTTCAATCGCTTCCGAGGGGACAATCAGCGCCGGATCGACGAAATTTGCCGAGAAACTATCGGCTCTGAAGATAACATTCCCATAGAACGGGGCGAATGGCGCGTTGTACAGATCCGGGACGATCAGGAAATTGAAGCCGGGGAAGATCAGTTCCAGCCAATCCGGCGCGGGCATATTGGGGTCTGGCGGCGTGGGCGGCAGAACAATGATTGGCGGCGTTGTCACAGGTTGGGGAGCGCTAGGAGTACCGGGTGTAGGCGCTACCGCAGGACAACTGGCTGCCCGCTGGGCAGCGTAGGCTTTTGTCTGGCACGGGTAGAGGGAGGATCCACAAAAGGCGTGGTTGCGGCCGCTTTCTGTATTGTAATAGATATAACAACTGCCGCCTTGCACCGCCCCCTCCTCGGCATGGACAACGGCAGCAGGTGCATACAGCAGAAACACGAGAGCGGTAACAGCGACGAGGAAAAACCCACGACGAAAAGATAGGTTCGAGACACGCATAGACTTTCTCCTTTGACCGGCTATACAAAAAGGTACATATCGCTTTCCTGCGCTGCCCATTCTATGTGCCTGTGTCTGATCAGAAGCTATCCAGAATCTGATCCCATACGCGACGGCTACTGCGACAAGTCTACAATCCCCGTCGTGTAGTGGCTCGGATTGAGCAGAAAGCCAAAGAAGGGAAAGATCGGTCGCAGCCACGCCGGGGTGTTGTAGTCACCGGTTCCCGCAGGGGGCAGCACGACTTCGGCCAGGGTTATCGAATTGCCCTGCACTGTGAAAATGCGGGTGACGACGGAACAGGACTGCGCCCGCTGGCGCGCCCAACTGATCGTGCGGCAGGGGCTGGCGGCCGTACCGCAGCCGGGCGTGTCAGAGCCAGTGGCGATGTTAACAAGCGTCGTCCCGCAGGTGGCGAAGACCGCGCTGGAGAGCGCGGCCCAGATCATCAGCGCCAGGACGAGAAGCAGGAACTTGCGTTGCCAGCCGGAGAGAGGGGAGAAGGTATTGGATATTGGGTATTGGGCAGTGTTCGTTGTTCGCTCCTTACTTTTGCCAACGGTTTGAGTAACGACTTTCCTGACGTACACAATCGCAAATACCCAATATCAGTAGATCACGAAAGTTATCGAAAATGAGGAGAGAGCATCCTCAGATGCGGCTTACCGGACTGACCCGGCATCTGAGGCGGTGTCCTGAGCCTGTCGAAGGGATGCCTACTCCGCGCTGAAATCGTGATCTACTGAATATCTTTACAGCGCGGCCAGGGCAGCTTCCGGGCTGGCGTCGGCCTTCACATTGTAGGAGGCGTCCACCAGCACGCCGTTTTCGTCGATGACAAAATGGCTGCGCACGATGCCCATAGACGTCTTGCCGTAGTTGGTCTTCTCCTGCCAGGTGCCGTACATCTCGGAAATGCTGCGGTCGGCGTCCACCAGCAGGGTGAAGGGCAGGTCGTATTTTTCTTTGAACTTACGGTGGCTCTCCACCCCGTCCGGGCTGACGCCGAGGATGACTGCGTTCCTGGCTGTGATCTGTTCGTGATTCTCGCGGAACCCGCGAGCCTGGGTCGTTCAGCCAGGGGTGTCGTCTTTCGGGTAGAAATAGAGGACGACTTTCTTGCCCAGATAATCGGACAATTTGACGGTTGCACCGGTGTCGGTGAGCGCTGCAAAGTCGGGCGCGGTCACGCCGATGGTAAGCTGTGCCATGAACTAACTCCTGTGTGATAGTGGGTCGATGAACCCGTCAACCAGCCAATGGGTACTTGGTTGATTGGTTGACCGGTTCATTCTGACAGGTTTTCCTCGCTCGTCTGATTATACCATTGGATGAAAACAAGCGGGATTTGTAGACAACCTGCGTAGGATTGATAATAGACGCTACGCCACAGGTTAAGATATGCTTCGTTTCTGTAAACCTGTGCTTGTGTTTGACTTCAATTTAATGAAATGAGCATTTTCATGCGTAATCAACGAAATCGACTGGCGCGCTTGCTGCCACTGGCTCTCCCCCTGCTTCTCCTGCTCTGGTGGATGGGAGGATTGGCAACGGTGGCCCAGGAAGAAGCACCGGCCGCAGAGACGCAACGGGCCGCCATTGCCCCGGCTTTGGCCCAGGAGTTGTCGGCAGCCAGCGAACCGGTCTCCTTTTTGGTCATCCTGGACGAGCAGCCCGATCCCGACGGCTATTTGGCCCGCATGGGATTGCGCAGTGCAGACCGCACAGCCAAAGGCGCGGCCATCTACCGCTATCTCACCGACTTTGCCCGCACCAGCCAGGCTCCCCTGCGCGCCTGGCTGGATCAGCGCGGCATCGCCTACCGGTCATTTTATATCGTCAATGCCATCGAAGTAAAGGGCGATAAATCCCTGGCCCTGGCCTTGCAGGCGCGGGCCGATGTGGGACGGCTGGCAGCCAACCCGGAGGTGAAACTTTCGCTGGTGGACGAGGCGGGAGAGAGCCGGTCGGGGGAGACGGTCGTTCCGCCGCCGCCGGACCCACCCTATGGCATTCGCTATGCCAACGCGCCGGCGGTGTGGGCGATGGGCTACCGGGGGCAGGGGATCGTCGTTGCCAGCCAGGACACGGGCGTGGACTGGACCCACCCGGCCCTGCGCGACCAGTATCGGGGCTGGGACACGATCAACCAGACGGCGACCCACCCCTACAACTGGTATGACTTTTGGGGCACGGCCAACCGCCAGGGCTGTGACCCGAACCCCCAGGTCCCCTGCGACGATCAAGGCCACGGCACCCACACCGTCGGCACAATGCTGGGCGAAGACCCGGCGAGCGGTCTGATTGTCGGGATGGCTCCCGACGCCCGGTGGATGGGGTGCCGCAATATGAACGGGGGCGACGGCACGCCCGCCAGTTATATGGGCTGCTTCGAGTTCTTCCTGGCCCCCTTTCCCCAGAACGGCGACCCACAGAGCGACGGCGACCCCACCCAAGCGCCCCACATCATCAACAATTCCTGGTATTGTCCGCCGTCGGAAGGCTGCGATTACGACTCCCTGCGCCAGGTGGTGCAGACTGTGCGGGCCGCGGGCCAGTTGATCGTCGTCTCCGGCGGCAACGAGGGGCCGGGGTGCAGTTCGGTGAAAGACCCGATCAGCGCCTACCCGGTGGTCTTCAGTGTGGGTGCGCACAACGGGGCCGGCGCAATCACCGGCTTTAGCAGCCGGGGGCCGGTGACGGTGGACGGCAGCGGACGGCTGAAACCCCAGATTTCCGCGGCGGGCGATTCCGTGCTTTCGACAACGCCAGGGGGAAATTATGGCAACAGCAGCGGCACGAGTATGGCCTCGCCCCACGTGGC
>JACQGT010000480.1 GCA_016199425.1 Chloroflexota bacterium | reverse complement strand
CGCTGCTGGGCCTGCTCCTCCTCGTCCATCTGGGCGAGCAGTTGGCCGACATCCAGCGCAGCCGCTGTCTGCCGGCGTTGTTGGGCGCGGCCAAAGGCGTCGCCGGTGAGCCATTGCCTGTCGCGGGCAGCGGCAATATCTTCCGCTCGCGGTCGGCGCTGGATGCGCCCTTCGCGCGCATGGCCGGCGTCGTCAGCGCGCGGCTGGGGGATCGCTTCGACGCCAGCCCGTCGGTGCTGGTGCGGCGTGCGCAGTTGAGCGGCGGCGCAGATAGCGATGAGGGCGAAATGCGCTGGCTGGTGCAGGGCCACACCTGGGCCTACTATCTGCGCCCCCTTCTCCTGGCCGGGATTCTGTTGGCTCTGGCTGTGCTGTGGGGCGGCATAAACTTCGGATGGGAGGTGACGCCCGCACCCCTGGCGCCGGGCAGTGAATATCGCTTCCCCCGCCAGGACCTCAGCCTGGGCTACACGATCATCGACGATAACAGCACGCCCGGCAAGCAGAGCGCACTACTGCGGGTACAGTTGCACGACGCCACCCAACTTCTGGCTGTTGGCCGCACCCGCTCAGCCCGGCTGGACAACGCCAGCATTTGGATGACGCCGGATGTGCCGGGCATCTTCCTGGAAAGCGACATCCCGGAGGCGCTGCTCCTGCCCGGCCAAAGCCGCACGACAGACCGCATCGGCTTTGTCTTTCCTGCGCCGGGCAGCGAAGAATCGGTGCTGATCCCCGATGCGGATGTGGGGCTGCGGCTGGTGCGCCTGGCCGAAGATGGGCAATTTCTGGTGGAGACGATTGCCGGGGAGAGCGGCGCGGTGGCCCGTTCGGAGATCAGCCGGGACGAGTCCCGGACCATCGATCTGGTGCGCGGTGACCGGGCCGGGCAGCAAGCCACCATTCGCCTGCGCTTTCTACCGGGGCTGAGTGTGCGGATGCGCTACCTGCCGGGAGATTGGCTGCTTTGGGGGGCGCTGGTGCTGGCGGTGGCCGGATGCGCAGGCTATTTACGCCGCCCCTTTTTCGCACTGGTACAGCTCAGCCCCTGGCCCGGCGAGCGTTCGGTGCTGGTGGTGCAGAGCAGCAGCCCGGAACCCCTGGCCGAATTGGAAAGAAGGGTTGTCGTCTGATGGCACAGCCCACACCTATCGGCGTGGTGCTGGACGTCGGCCCGGCTGTGCATCAGACCGCGGGGCTGGCCCGCTATGCCGAGCGTCTGGCCTCCCATCTGCTGGCGGGCCACGGGGAGGAAATCGATCTGACCCTTTTCTTCAACCGGCACAGCGGCCACGGGCTGCCGGTCTCTTTGCAGAACACACAAACGGTGACCGTCGAGCGCGGCCAGTATGCGTGGCGGCTGGGCGCGCTGGCAAGCCAATTGCTCCGTTCCACCCGTTTTGAACGCAGCCTGCCACCCGGCGCGCTCTATCACGCCACCGAGCATCTGTTGCCTCGTCTGGCCCGGCTCACAGTGCTGACCGTCCACGATTTGATCTTTGCGGCCTATCCTCAGCACCACACGTATACAAACCGGGCCTTTTTGCAGGTAGCAATGCCTTTGTTTGTACGGGCCGCAGATGCTATTATTGCAGTGAGCCAGCAGACCCGGCGGGATTTGGTGGACCGCTATGCCACGCCGCCAGCCAAAATCCAGGTCATCTACGAGGGGATCGATGACCGCTTTGCGCCGATTGGGTCGGATTGGCAATCCGACCTACGGGGGCAGTACAGCCCGGATCGGCCTTATCTGCTGATGGTGGGCACGCTGGAACCGCGCAAGAATCACGCAACGGCTATGCGCGCCCTGGCCCGGCTGAAGCAGGCGGGACATCCCCAGCGGCTGCTGATTTCTGGGGGGCAGGGCTGGCTGTTCGAGCCGGTACGCCGTCTGGTGGAGGAGTTAGGGCTGACCGGCGACGTGACCTTTGCCGGGCGGGTTCCCGACGACGACCTGCCCGCTCTCTACGCCGGCGCGGA
Organism: Chloroflexota bacterium; assembly: GCA_016199425.1. Lineage (GTDB taxonomy): Bacteria > Chloroflexota > Anaerolineae > Caldilineales > Caldilineaceae > JACQGT01. Next base: position 8,364 of record JACQGT010000480.1, on the reverse strand, counting down.
TGCGCTGCTCCTGCCCAGCCTCTACGAGGGCTTCGGTTTCCCCGTGTTGGAGGCGATGGCCTGTGGGACGCCGGTGGTCTGCTCCAACAGCAGCAGTTTGCCGGAAGTGGCCGGGGACGCGGCGCTGCTGGTCCCGCCGACGGATGACGAGGCGTTGGCCGCCGCGGTGGAGCGCATCCTCACTGAGCCGGGGCTGGCCGCCGATCTGCGGCGGCGGGGCGCTATCCAGGCCGCCCGCTTCCGCTGGGAGCGCTGCGCGGCGGAGACGGTGGCAGTGTACGAAGAGTTGATACGCCCCAGAAGCAGCGGACGCAGATTTGCCTGATACAGACGTGACGGAAGGCGAAACCTCGCCGATCAATACAACACCCCTCGCATTCCGAGCTGTTCGTAGTGGATTGTGGATGATGACTTCATCCTACTGGCAGATAGCATTTGGCTTCACGGCCAATGTCTTTTTGACCCGTCTTCTTGATCCGATCCACTACGGCGAGTACGCACTGGCTCTCTTTTTTGCCAGTCTGCTGCAACTGCGCACCAAAATCAGCCTTTCCCATGCATTTGGCCAGCACGCCAAAAGTGATGGCGTCGCGATTGGGACATATTGGGGATTAGATGTCGGTTTGGGTCTGGGTGGCTTGCTTCTTGCCCTGATCGCAACGGGTATTCTGTCACTATTGGGCTATTCTCAGCAGATTGGGATTCTTGTTGTCTTATTGGTCGGTATTGAATCTCTGTCCAGTCTGACGGGTATCGTGGGGACATATCTGGAGAAAAGTCTCAACTTCAAACCTGGCAGTGTAATTCAGTTGTTCGCCTTTCCGCTTTCCTATATTCCTGCTTTCTGGTTTGCTACGCACGGGCTTGGGCAATGGAGTCTAATCTCTCAAGCCATTACTGGCACGTTGATTGCACAGATAGCTGGAGTTACTTATTGTCTGATCTGGCTTCGGCCACTACTTCAAATGCGTTGGAAATTCGACTGGATACTTGCCCGGAAATTTATCAGATTCGGTGCAACCATAGGCATGACACAACTTCTGGCCGACCTTCTCACCCGTTTCGACGATTTTCTGATAGGATCTATAGCCGGTACCGCCAGTCTGGGGTTTTATGATCGAGCCTACCGCACAGCTCAATGGCCCGCTACCTTGATTAGCGGCATTACAGCGAGAACTGCGTTTTATACATACGTGCAGTTGGGTGCCGATCGAGTACGTATGCAAAAGACTGTTAGACTCTTGGTTTGGTCTGTAGGCTTAATCGGATTTCCTTTGGCATTGGCAGTTTTTACAAGTGCCCCGGATCTCATTCGACTCCTCTACGGCGAACGTTGGCTACCCAGTACCATATTTCTGCGCTTTTTGATCCTCTATGCCATTGCGCGCCCAATCTGGGAGATGGCAGGCTCGCTCTTTGTCGCCATAGGAAAGCCATATCTGAATACAGCGTTGGTTGCCGTCCAATTGGCAACCCTTGTCATCACCGGCATTCCGTTGACACTACTCAGCGGCGCCCAAGGGACCACAGTTGCTGTTGGATTGGCATTTGTCGTTGGTTTTCTGCTGATTGAGAAGATGGCAAGACAGGAGTTGGGAATTACGCTCTTCCAGGAGTTATGGCTACCAGGAGTGGGTGTTGTTGCCGTCATTTTGGCCCATGTAGGGCTTGTTCGACTGCTGCCACTGGAAGATATCCAGCTTTGGATCAGAGTCATTATCAAAATGTTCTACTCCGCCTCTCTATTTCTTGGTCTCATGCTATTGTTCCGTCCGTCTGTGACCATTTCGCGGTTGCGCTATGTTGTGGAATTGATCCGGCAGTCCACAATTCGGGGAATGCCATGACCGTCGTCCATCTCGTCTATCCCTATGGGAATTCCATCGCTACTCCGTACACCATCAGTCGTCATGTAGCCGATGCTCTTCGCCGCAGCGGCTATACTGTGCATCAATACCAATGGGACGAGAAACGAACCATTCCAGCCGATCCCGATGAGATTCTCTTGGGGCATCCCCACACAGAGCCCATGACGATCTTTCGCCAAAGCGCCCGGAGTGGACGGTGGCGACGGGTCATCGCAATGGCTCCGTTCAACACAGACTTGAAACAGGTTGCCTATTTGGATCCCGTTCTGTCTTCATGCGATAGCTTTCTGGCAATTACGGGCAATTATTGGATGCACAATTTTGTCCAATCGGCTGTCGCACATTGGAAACCAAAACTTATCCATCTTGATTTAGCGGTTGATCGCCAGGATTTCCCTATCAGTAAACAGAACTTTCGTCCGCCTGGTCAGCGCAAATTTCTTTACATCGGACATGCGGGCTGGTACAAGAATCTGCCCTATTTGGGCCAGATCGCTCGACTTCTACCAGAAATCGAATTCGCCTGGATTGGTCGTGGCAAACCCGTAAGAGGTCTCAAGAGGCTTGGCTCGTTCGATTTCGCCGAAGAATCTGCCCGCGCGCTCGTCGGCCAATACGATTTTATGATTACCGTCGGTAAAGCCGATGCAAACCCCACAACAATTTTGGAGGCCATGGCCTGGGGTCTGCTCCCAATATGCACCGCACAGAGTGGATACGTAGACTATCCAAGCATTGTCAACCTCCCGCTGAGCCAATCGCATGAAGCCGTTCGGATTCTGCGCGAGCTAGAGGAAGTGGCCGAGGAACTTTTGTTTGCCAGGCAGAAAGAAAATTGGAGGTTGCTCGACCAGCACTTCAATTGGAACCGTTTCTGCCAACAAGTGATTGCGGCAATTGAATCGAACGATACCCCCGCCCTACTACCCATCTCTCCTTGGCATCAGTATCGGCTGCGCTTGGCTGCCTCTCTATCCCCCAATGCACCGCTAGGGCCCCGTAACCTGGCCCGACAAGTGTATCGGGTGCTGCGCCAGATGGCAGGGAGAAAGCAGGGCCACTGATGAGAATCCTCTTTGTCATCCCCCGCTATTGGCCCAGTGTAGGAGGCGCACAACTCCTTACCCGCCAAATGGTGCAACGACTCTCCACTGAACACGCAGTGAAGATAATCACCCATCAAGCCGATGGATCATTCATTGATGCGATGGCTCTGGCCCGTCCCAATACCTATGCGGATGGCTTGGTTTCTGTGCAGCGCATCGGACCCGACGCTCTGTGGCGTCCCTTATTGCGCTCTCTCGCTCGGCTCTACACGTCCACCCGTCTGGTGCGCCCGATCACAGCCTGGGTCTTGCATCAGGCGCTCGTCCCTTGCATGGAAGGAATCATTCACGACTTTCAGCCAGATGTGTTGCATGCCATCCATATCGGTCTGGTCTACTCATCGGAGATTGCCCAACAGGCGGCACGAAGACAAAATGTAGGATTCGTTTGGACTCCTCTGCCACATATCGTCGGGGACGGTTGGCGAGGTCCACGCTTTCGACGCCTCTATCAGAGTGCCGACCGACTCATTGCCATGACTGACACGGAACGTCAGTGGCTCATTCACCAGGGCGCTGCAGCAGAGAGGGTCTCCGTGATACCATTCGGTCCACTTATTTCCCGTGATCACGACGCTGCCGCCTTCCGAGCCAGACACGATTTGGGCGATGCCTTGATCGTTCTCTTCCTTGGCCAGAAGCTACCCTATAAAGGCTTTGCGCAGATGGCCGAAGCTGCGCCGCTGGTTTGGCAAGAACACCCGCACACTCGCTTTGTCTTTGTCGGGCCGCGCACCGCAGAATCCACCGCATTCTTTGCCACTCTGCACGACCCGCGTATTCTGGAGTTGCCCGCTATAGACGAATTCGAAAAGAACTCAGCCCTGGCTGCATGTGACATTTTCTGCATGCCCTCCACTCAGGAAAGTCTTGGCGGCGTCTATTTGGAGGCCTGGAGTTATGCCAAACCGGTCATTGCCGCCGACATCCCCACCAGCCAGGAGATCATCAGCCACGGGACAGATGGCCTGCTTGTGGAGCAGAAGGGGACGGCGATTGCTGCCGCGTTGATCGGGTTGCTTGCCGATCCAGAGCAGGCGGCTGCACTGGGCGCGGCCGGCCAGCGAAAAGTCGCCGCCGTCTACGTCTGGGAAGGACTGGCCGGGCGGCTGCTCGATCTCTACCGTTCGGTAGCTGACAAGAGAGGCTGATCGATGACCGCGTTTCCCACCATTCCTGAGCAGTACAAAGACGACCCCACCGAATGGGCCACTGTGTGGGGATTGACCCAGCCCCATTTACAGGAAAGTCTGGCCGCCTGTTACCGTTCCGGCGATCTGCTCGCCGACGCTCGCCGCTTTTATGCCAGCCAGGAATTCGCCGAGACCCTTGCCATCTTCACCCGGCTGGGCAAGGGACCCGACAGCCAGGCGCGAGTTCTGGACGTCGGCTGCGGCAATGGCTTCGCCAGCTATGCCCTGACCCGGGCCGGCTACGAAGTCACCGCCTCGGACATCAGCGAAGGGGATCTGGCCGGATTGGGGGGCGCACGCAAACTCAACGGGAGCGATGGCGCTGCCTTTTCTGTGGTCAATTTCAGTATGGACAGCAGCCAGCCAGAGAGCGTCTACGATATTATTTATCTGCGCCAGGCCCTGCACCATTCGGCCAACCCGGCGGAGACGGTAGAGGGATTGGCCCGCTCCCTGCGGCCAGGGGGCATCTTCTGCGCCATCCGCGAACACGTGATTCGCAACCGCCGCCAGTTGGAGTGTTTTCTGGCGACCCACCCTTTCCAGCCCATCACCCAGGACGAGCACGCCTACACCCTGGCCACCTATCGCAATGCGTTTCAGCAGGCCGGGCTGGTGTGTGGCGTCGAACTCTATCCCTTCGATTCGGCCATCAACTTCTTCCCCGGCGACCACACAGAATTGGTGACCCATCTGAGCCGTGTCACCCGTCTGAACCTGGGCAAGCACAGTCGATTGCGCCATTGGGTGCTGCGTCTACTGGCCTATAAGCATCAACTTCGGCGGGATCAACTCTATTCGTTCTTTTACCGCAAACTGGCATAGGGGCTTTCAATGGATTCCTATTTCCACGACAAACCCATCCTCATCACCGGCGGCCTGGGCTTCATCGGCAGCAATCTGGCCCACCGCCTGGTGGACGCGGGCGCACGGGTGACACTGGTTGACAGCCTCATCCCGGAATACGGCGGCAACCTGCACAACATCCACGGCATCGTAGACCGGGTGCGGGTGAACATCTCCGATGTGCGGGACGAACACAGTATCAAATATCTGGTCCAGGGCCAGGCGGTGATCTTCAATCTGGCCGGGCAGACCAGCCATATGGATTCTATGCAGGACCCCCAGACCGATCTGGAGATCAATGCAAAGGCCCAACTCGCCATTCTGGAAGCCTGCCGCAAATACAATCAGACCGTCAAAGTCGTTTTTGCCAGCACCCGCCAAATCTACGGCAAACCCGATTATCTGCCCGTAGACGAAAGTCATCCCCTGCGCCCGGTGGATGTGAACGGCGTCAACAAAATGGCTGGTGAGTGGTATCACATCCTCTACCACAACGTCTACGGGTTGCGCGCCTGCGCCCTGCGTCTGACCAATACCTACGGCCCCCGGATGCGGGTGAAGGACGCCCGCCAGACTTTTCTGGGCATTTGGATTCGCCTGCTGCTGGAAGGCAAGCCTTTTGAGGTGTGGGGTGGGGAGCAGCTACGGGATTTTTCCTACGTGGACGACACAGTGGACGCCCTCCTTCTGGCCGGGCAAAACGACGCAGCCGACGGCAAAGTCTTCAATGTGGGCGGCGAACCGGTGGTCAGCCTGCTGGAAACGGCGCAACTGCTGATCGAAGCCAACGGCGCTGGCGAGTTCATCACCCGGGCCTTTCCCGCCGAGCGCAAACGTATCGACATCGGCGATTACTACGCCGACGACACTCTCCTGCGTCGTATGCTGGGCTGGCAGCCCAAAACAGACCTGCGCGCCGGTCTGCGCCAGACACTGGATTTCTACAGGGAGCATCTGGCGCGCTATATTGCGTAATGCGTATTCCGTGGTCCGTTCTCCAGTCGCCAGTCGCTAATCTCCAATCGCCAATCTCTGATGCGCATTCTCTTTCTGAATCACAACGTTCGCTACGGCGGAACTTACTACCGGGCCATGCCTATGGCCGAGCAGTTGGCCGCAAAGGGTCACATTGTGACGCTACTGACCGTCTCGCCCAACCAGCGCTGGCGCGCCGACTGGTCGCTGGTCAACGGCGTGCGGCTGGGCGAGATGCCCAACTGGGGACAGGGTTACAGCGGCGAGGGCTACGGCCCCCTGGACAATCTCCTGCGTATCGCCCACGCCGGGATGGAGCGCTACGACATCATCCACCTGTGCGATCACAAACCCAACGCCAGCTTTGCCGGTTTCTCCGCACGGCTGCGCGGCGCAAAGCTCGTCTCCGATTGGATCGACTGGTGGGGCGGGCCGGGGGGCATCAACGACGTTCCTCACCGCCGCTTCCCGATTGTGGGCCGCTTCGAGGCCTGGTGGGAGGAACGCTCCAAACTCTGGTCTGACGGCGTTGTGACAATTAGCACTGTCCTGCGCGAGCGGGCGCTGGCCCTGGGCTGCCCCGCCGATCGGGTGATCTTTCTGCCCACGGGCGCGGCTATCGACCGCATCCGTCCTGTGCCCCTGGCCGAGGCCCGGCAGCGGCTGGGCCTGCCGGTGGATCGACCGCTCGTCGGCTTTATCGGGATGGGCCAGGGCGATCTGGAAATTGTGATGGCCGCCATCCAGCAGCTTGTGGGCGTCTGGCTGATGGTCATCGGGAACAAGAATCCGGGTGTGGCGGAGATGGCCCAGCGCTTTGGCATCGCCGACCGGCTCTGGCAGACCGGCTTTGTGGCGGACGGTCAGGTGAGCGACTATCTGGGCTGCGCCAATCTGATGTGTCTGCCCCTGACCGAGCGGGCCGCCAACCGGGGGCGTCTGCCCAACAAATTCTTGGACTATCTGTGCGCGGGGCGTCCAACCGTCGCCAGCCCGATTGGGGACATCGCCGGCTATTGCCGGGAGTACGGCGTGGGTTTGCTGGCCGCAGACGACGATTTTGCACCGGCACTGGATCGGCTGCTTTCTGACCCGGTTTTGCAGGCGCAAATGGGCAGCCAGGCCCGCCGCGTGGCCGAGACGGTCTTTGCCTGGCCGCGGCTGATTGGGGAATTGGAAATGTTTTATACACGTATTCTGGCAAGCTGAAATAAAAAGAAGGACACGGATTGACACGGATTCTCAGGATTTGCACGGATTTTGAGGAGACAAAAATGACAAATGGACTCACAGACAAACGTATCGTTGTCACCGGCGGCAGCGGCTTTCTGGGCCGCCGGGTGGTGAAGCGGCTGGAAGCCAGCGGCTGCGCTGAGATTTTCGTCCCGCGCAGCGCAGAGTATGACCTGCGCCGGTTGGACGCGGTGCAGCAGCTCTACGCCGACGCCCGCCCGGATGTGGTCATTCACATGGCGGCACGGGTCGGTGGCATTGGGGCCAACCGGGAAAAGCCCGGCGAGTTTTTCTACGACAACCTGCTGATGGGTGTCTATACGCTGGAGATTGGCCGCCAGCGGGGCATCGAAAAGTTCGTTTCCATCGGCACCGTCTGCGCTTACCCGAAGTTTACGCCGGTGCCTTTCAGCGAGGACGACCTCTGGATCGGCTACCCGGAGGAGACGAACGCGCCCTACGGCCTGGCAAAAAAGATGCTGCTCGTCCAGGGCCAGGCCTATCGGGAGCAGTACGGCTACAACGCCATCTATCTGCTGCCCACCAATCTCTACGGCCCGCAAGACAACTTCGACCCGGCTTCCTCCCACGTCATCCCCGCGCTGATCAAAAAGTGCTGCGACGCCATTGACCGGGGTGAGGAGAGTATCTCCGTCTGGGGGACAGGCAGCGCCTCGCGGGAGTTTCTCTACGTGGACGACGCGGCCGAAGGCATTGTCCTGGCGACGGAGCGCTACAACGACCCGCAGCCGGTCAATCTGGGCGCACAGCACGAAGTCCGCATCGCCGAGCTGGTCCCCCTCATCGCCGAATTGACCGGTTTCCGCGGACGTGTCGAGTGGGATGCGTCCAAACCCGACGGCCAGCCCCGGCGCAGCCTGGACACCGGGAGGGCGCGGGAGGCCTTCGGTTTCGTGGCCCGCACCGACTTCCGCGAGGGGTTGCAGCATACAATTGAGTGGTATCGATCCAGTCGAGGCTGACGAAGAGTTTCACCGCGGAGACGCGGAGAGCGCGGAGTATGATTAGAGGAGAGATACTTCATCCGCGGCGACTTAGTTACTCGTGTCGTCGTGGTAGGTTGGGTTCTGCCGGGAAGTAATCGCTGGCTTCGCTCCTTCGTACGGCGGGTGAAGCGTATTG
>JACQGT010000479.1 GCA_016199425.1 Chloroflexota bacterium | reverse complement strand
GTGAAACCGGCGCTAAATTCACGGATTTTCGTAATCTAACATTGTCGAGCTACTCAGCCCGATTCCGGGAATAGACCAGAACAAATCAGGGCTACTTCGACTGTTTGTGGTCTATTCCCGGAATCAGCACTTTTTCTGATGGGTCTCGCCGGTCGCGTGCGAGGCAGGAGGCGTTGTGATCAACCTTTTTAACCGGCTGGTGGCTGTGGTTGTGTGGCTGGCCCTGCTGGCGGGAATCATTTATCTGGCCGTTGCACCGGCGCGGGTACTCAGCGATGTAGCCGCCCGTATGGGGGTCTTTGCCGAACAGTTGACGGTCTGGCAGACGGCCAGCGCCACCAACTTCCTCATCGGCCAGATCGCCGTGGGATTGGCCGCGCTGCTGCTCTTTGGCACGCTGCTGTGGGTGGAACTCTGGCCGCGGCGCAGGCGGGGGGTACGGGTACACACCAGCGAGGGTGGCTCGGTGGAACTGGACACCCAGAGCATCGCCCGCCGTCTGGTCTGGCATCTGGACCAACTGGCCGAGGTGATTACTGTCATCCCCGACGTGAAAGCCAGGGGCAGCGCGGTGGACATTCAACTGGAGATCGAGACGGCCCCGGACATCGACGTGCCGATGAAGACCGACGAAGTGGTGGAAGTGACCCGGGATATTATCGAGCAGGATATGGGGCTGAAGTTGGGCAAATTGGATGTGCGGATGCGCCACGCGCCCTTCGACGAGGAGTGGGCGGCCTAGACTGTGGAACAACGGCAACCGACGACAGTGCGGACAAAAGCCGAGCGCCTCTTTGGACTGATTCGCACCCTTCTCGCCAGACTCTTTTTCAACACACACAGAGCCGCCCCCCAGACTGCGGCTTCATTCTCCGGCCACCCCGTAGAATCCCAGGACAGGACAGCTTTTGTGACTTCCCGCGAGCCTTTGCCCGACACAGCGCCTTTCTCGAACGGCCCCGCGCCCACAGAACTCAACGGCCCATCGGATGACGAGCCTCGACTGGAACCGATGCTCTCCGCTGCAGCTGAGGACGCGGTGGAGGTGGATGGCGGGCAGGCCGAGGAAAGAGGCGGTGAGACGCTTCCCACGCCCGAAGCGGAGATCCCTGCTGCTTCTCTCGCCTCCACTCTGGAGAGCCTGCTTTTTGTGGCTGACGAACCGGTGGAGCCTACCTGTCTGGCCCAGGCGTTGCGCTGTTCTGTGGAAGATGTCAATGGGGCACTGGCCCATTTACGGGCAGAGTACGATACCCACAACCGGGGCGTGCGTTTGCAGGAGCGCAACGGCAAAGTCCAGTTGGTGACCAATCCCGCCGCGGCCCAGGCCGTGGAAGACTTCCTCAGCCTGGAGCTGACCACCCGACTCAGCGGCCCCGCGCTGGAGACTCTGGCGATCATCGCCTATCGCCAGCCGGTCACCCGCGTACAGATCGAAGCCGTGCGCGGGGTGGACTGCTCCGGGATGGTGCGCAAATTGGAGCAGCAGGGGCTGGTGGAGGAGGTGGGCCGGCTGGAGACAGCGGGCCGCCCGATTCTCTACGGCGTCACCGACCAGTTTCTGCAACACTTCGGCCTCACCCGCCTGGAGGAACTGCCCGCTCTGCCCGAATTGGACGCAGATTCGTTGCGGGCGGCGGCGGCGTTGGCGGAGGAGTAGGCTTGTTTTCTATTTTCTAGTCTTCGTTATATCTTACGGACTTCATAATAGGCTCGCCTTATGTTTACAAAAGCCAAATTTATTATTCACTCTGTTTCCCAGCACCCTTTATGGACGGCCCTCGTACTCACTTGGCTTATATGGCTGATAGTGGGCTGTACGACTGTGCCAGTCGAATCGGAATCTGCGAACGCGGTCACAGCAGAGGATCTGATTATCCCAGAAAGTATCCTGCCCGAGGGGTGGGAATACGCCGCCAAACCGCGCCCCATGGGACCATCGGCCGGTTTTGGCGATGCAGATGACCGAGAGATCCCTTTTCAGTTATCTGATGATCCAAATAAACCCGAGAGTCTTGCCTATCAATATGTGCTTCGCCTAAAAGACGCTAAACGGGCTTATGAATGGTATGATCGTGACGTCATATCATATTTTGGGTATGGGCTTTTTGGAGATATCCCCTTCCCCAGCCAATACACGTCAAATCTGCGAGTAAAATGCGAAGATAAGGGTGTACGGCCAAAGCACATTCAGTGCGCGCTTATCGGCCAATATGATGAATTTGTCATTGTATTGAATGCAGTAATCCCAGAAGATCGTATAACGCCATTTGAGTTTGAGGAGTTTGCCCGTCGAATCGACCGCTTTATCGGTGAACGTTTAGCGATGCCGTTGAGAGTGACTGTATTCTCTTACCCGTCCCTCTTGATTGTTCGGGACGGCTGTGTGCCTGTTTGCTTCGTACTTGCCAACTCCGCCGCCGGATCAAAGACTTCATTGTAGCGCCGGCACGCCTCGATCAAATTCCCCGCCGAAAAGTGACCGCCCGTCCAAAAACGCATGGACGATTCCCCGCCGCACAGCCGTCGGATGATCTCCTCGTCGGGCATTCCTAACGCGTCCAGATGGGCCACGTCCCGGCAGAGGGTGAGAAGCTGGCCGATCTTGCCGTGAAGTTCGGGAAGGGATGTGCGCCGCACGTGGCCGCTGCCGGGGAAAAGCCGCTCCGGGCGCAGGGCAGCCAGGCTGCGCAGGCTGCTGATCGTCCCGAACATCTCAAACTCCGGCGACCAGGCCCGATCCCGCCCACCGATGAAGGCGTCCCCGCTGAAGAGCCAGCGCTGCTTCGGCTCGAAGAAGGCCACGTGATCCCGGCTGTGGCCTGGCGTTTCGATCACCCGCAAGGAAAAACTGCCGGTCTGCACGCCCAGTCCCAGAGGTTCCACTGTGGCGACCACTTTTGACGCGCCCCAAAGCAGCCGCCGGTAGAGTTGCTGGCCCAAGCGCTGTGGTTCGGTGATGAGGGGGATTGTGGCTTCGGATGCCCAGATCGTCGCCTGGGGAAAACGCCGGTGCAACGCGTCCAGCCCGCCGATGTGATCCTCGTGGCCGTGGGTGACAACGATCTGCTCCACGCCTAACTGCTCCACCACCTGTACCAGTTCGTCGGCCAGACAGGGCGGCCCGCTGTCGATGAGCAGACCGTCCAGCCAATAGGCCGCGGTCCAATAGAGAGGACGGCCCAGAAGGGTGCGGGCCATGCGGATTGCTGTGACAGAGCCGTGGGATTGGAGGTCTATCATTGGTTTGTCAATAGAAAATCGAGAGAGGCGCGTATTTCGTATTTCGTAGGCAGTGAGTATTTGAAGCATTGATGCGAGAGAGTTCGTTGGCGTGAAATGACACGTGCATTTCGGTTAGCGCTCTGAGATGGGTGTGGCGCGTCAGGCACTACTTACGCAACACGAAACACGTAATACGAACATCTCTACGTTTCACGCTCTCCCGTCAGCCCCTCCGCCACCCACGTCGGTACGCGCGTCATCGCACCCGCCCGGTCCACGCAGATGTGGCTGCTGCTGCCCGTGGCGCAGAGAGTACCGGTGGTGCTGTTGACCACTGCGTAGGCGAACTCCACCTGGCGGCTGCGCAGGCTGACCAGCCGGGTGATCACCTGCACCGGGTCGCCGAAGCGGATGGCCGTGCGGTAGCGACATTGGACGTCGGTCACCGCGAAATTGTAGCCAGCGTTGAAAATCTGCGCGTAGGGCAGGCCAGCCGCGCCCATCCACGCCACCCGCCCGGCCTCGAACCAGACGATGTAGCTGGCGTGATGGACGACGCCCATCAGGTCGGTTTCGGCGAAGCGAACGGTGATGTCGAGAGCGAAGGCGCTATCCTTCTCGAGTTGGTTCTGTGCAGTCACGGAATGGTCCATCCCAATAGCAATAGTCTTGGGCGTTCGCCTATAGAGTTTCGTCGATTTTGTCGGGATTCTCGCGTATCCAGCGGCGCAGCCCATTCGTTATTGTTTCGACGTCGTGGAGTTCATCACGGCAGATGCGATGTAATTCTTCGGGCGTAATTTCGTGATAGAAATGGACCATCCGGTTACGATAGCCGGCCAGTTTTTGCAAGAGTTCGGCCTCATCGCGCCGGAAACCAGCGTCTTTCCCCAAACGCTCGCCAACCTTCGCATATTCGGTTACAGCGATCCCATATCCCTTTGCCAAGATATGTCGCCCAATGTCGAGTAGGGCTTCCAAGCTCCTACGTAGACACGATTCACAGGTCCAAACATTGCGCGTATCCCGAAAGAATTCTTCTGTATCGTTCAATGGCAAAGCGCGAATTTCGGCAAGAAAATAATCGATCAAAGCCAAACGATCGGCAACTGAGCGCAATGATACACCTATCGGAGACATCACCTTTCTCCTATGATCTGCGCGATACGCTCTCTTTCAAATGGAACCAAATCACCTGCACGCCGCAAAACGTACAGATCGTATTCATCAGCTACGTACTGGTTGGCGACATATAGCCTTTCACCACGAATGATATTCGCAGCTAGAAATGGATTCGCACCAGTGAGTGAGACCAGATCGACCCGATGGACGCCGAAGAAATCCTCCAAAGCCTGCGCCAGATCGATCTGTTCCTTCAGCGTCCAGCGCACAGCGGGCAGCGCTTTGACGCCGATGTCCAAATCAGACGGGCCAGGTGGCATGACGAGCGACGGATCGTCGAGCCAAACCAGTGCTTCTTTGGCCCGGCTGCCGAACGCGTACAGAATCGCCACGTCAAAGCGGCAGCAAATTTCCTCCAATGCAGCCCGTCTCGTTGTCATGTAGCGACCTCATAATCCGCTTCCATCTGCCGCCAGAATTCTTCGGCGGGGATGCCCTTTCCTTCCCTTATCTCCCGCCTGCTTTCTTCCAGGATTGCCTGCAATTCGGGAGAATAAGCCATCTTCAGGCGCTCCATATCATCCGGATCGGTTACGAGCGACAAAATGGCAAGGGGCTGGCCGTTCTCAACAATAAGAACGGCGTCGTTCCCTTGCTCATGCACAAGCGTATCCAGATTCTCTTTTGCTTCTGCAACTGTGAATGTCTTCATAATTTTTTACCTCACATATGGATCGGATGACCCTCCATCGCGTGCGCGGCCTCCATCAGCACTTCGCCCAGCGTCGGGTGGGCGTGGACGTTGCGCGCAATCTCCGCCGGGGTAATCTCCATCATCTGGGCCAGACTGATCTCCGGCAGCAGTTCCGTGGCGTCCGGACCGACGATATGCGCGCCCAGAATCTCGCCGTACTTGGCGTCGGAAATAAGCTTCACAAAGCCCATGCGTGCGCCCAGCGCCTGGGCCTTGCCGTTGGGCATAAAGGGGAATTTGCCCACTTTGATCTCGTAGCCCTCGGCTTTGGCCTGGCTCTCGGTCAAACCCAGACTGGCGACCTGGGGCTGACAGTAGGTGCAACGGGGCAGAAAGCGGTAGCGTTCGGCGGGGATGGGCAGCGTCTCCACCCCGGCGATGGTCTCGGCGGCCACAATGCCCTGGGCGCTGGCTACGTGGGCCAGGGCCAGCTTGCCCGTGCAGTCGCCGATGGCGAAGATGTGGCCCACATTCGTGCGCATATTGGCGTCGATTCCCACAAAGCTCCGTTCGTCGGTCTCCACGCCGGTGGCGTGCAGCCCCAGCCGGTCGGTGTTGGGGCGAATGCCAATCGCCATCAGCACTTTGTCCGCCTCAATCGTTTCAGTCTCACCGCTCTTCACATTCTTCACCGTCACCGTCACGCCCGCATCGGTCTTCTCCACCTTCTCCGTGCGCGTCCCGGTCAGAATGCGAACGCCCGCCTTTTTGAAGCTCTTCTCCACCTCGGCGCAGACCTCCGCGTCCTCCAGGGGCAGGAGGGTATCGAGCATCTCTACAATCGTCACGTCCACACCGTAGGTGCGGTAGACGTAGCTGAACTCCATCCCGATGGCACCAGAGCCGACGACGACCAGTTTCTTGGGCAGATTTTCCAGCACCAGCGCGTCCCGGTATTGGATCACCCGCTCGCCGTCGATCTCCACGCCGGGCAGGGACGCGGCCCGCGCGCCTGTGGCCAGGATAATATGCGCCGCGCTGACTGTGCGCTCTCCTTTGACCTGCGCGTATTCGGAACCGCCCACGCGCAAAGTATGGGAATTGACAAAGACGCCGTGGCCGTTAATCACGTCGATTTTGTTCTTCTTCATCAAAAAGGCCACGCCTTTGGTCTGGCGATCCACAATGCCCCGGCTGCGTTCGACGGCTTTGCTGAAATCGACGGTCAGGTTGTCGAAGCTGAAACCGAAATCCGTCGCGTCGTGCAGGGTTTCCAGCACCTCGGCGTTGTGGATCAGCGCTTTGGTGGGGATGCAGCCCCAGTTTAGGCAGACACCGCCCAGGTTTTCCCGTTCCACCAGCGCCGTCTTTAGTCCCAACTGGCTGGCCCGAATCGCCGCCACATAGCCCCCCGGCCCGCCGCCGAGAACGAGTAGGTCGTAGTCGTAATTGTGTGTAGACACCTGTGCCTCCGATGAGTCTATTGCGAGTGATTATCCCCAATTCTCAAGAAGTTCCACCACCCGCCCCACAAATCTGTCCGCTTCTGCGCCGTTGAGTATCCGATGGTCAAAGGAGAAACTCAAATAGCACATAGGCCGGATGACGATGGCGTCGTCGGCGCTGGGCAGGAGGGGATGGCCGCCGCTGCGCACGACCGCCCGTTTGGCGATTTTGCCAATGCCCAGAATACCCGCCTGGGGCTGGTTGATAATCGGCGTGCCCAGCAGACTGCCGCTGACGCCGTGATTTGTCACTGTGAAAGTGCCGCCCTGCACTTCGTCCGGGCTGAGTTTGTTGCCCCGGGCCCGTTCCGCCAAATCGTTGACAGCCCGGCTCAACCCGGCCAGATTCAACTCGTCCGCATCCCGAATGACCGGGACAAGCAGCCCGCCCGCCACAGCCACAGCCACGCCCACGTGTATACGCCGGTGGAGAAGCAATCCTTCGGCTGTAAAGGAGCTGTTCACCTCGGGGTTGGCCCGCAGCGCCTCGGCCACTGCCGCCACAAAATAGGGCGTGAAGGTCAGGTCGATGCCCTTCTCGGCATAGGCCGCTTTGTGGCTCTCCCGGTGATGCACCACCGCGGTCATATCCGCCTCGTAGAGGGACATCACGTGGGGGCTGGTGCGCACGCTGCGTTCCATATGTTCGGCAATGGCCCGGCGCATGGCGGTCAGCGGCTGGGGAGTGGCGACTGGCGAACGGCGACTGGGGATCGGGGGCGTTTTTCCCCCGTTCGCCAATCGCCGTTCGCCAGTCGCCAAAAAATTCTCCACATCCTTCTTCGTCACCCGCCCGTGCAGACCTGTGCCGGTGATGCGGTCTAACTCCAGGCTGTGTTCGGCGGCCATGCGGGCGACGACGGGGCTGACGAAGGCGCGGCCGGTGGGCTTGGCGATTGGCGATTGGGGAACGGCGACTGGCGACTGGCGATTGGCGACTGGGGACTGGCGACTGGCGATTGGCGATTGGGGACTGGCGACTGATAACTGTTCACTGCTCACTGCCTCGCCCGGCGCGCCGATGTAGCCGATGACCGTGCCGACGCGCACGGTCTGTCCCTCCCGCGCGGTGATCTGCAGTAGCGTGCCCGCCGCGGGCGCGGGGATCTCCGTATCGATCTTGTCCGTGCTGATCTCCAGCAGACTCTCCTGGCGTTCCACCCGGTCGCCGGGCTGCTTCAGCCAACGGGACACGGTTCCTTCCACAACCGTCTCGCCCAGTTGGGGCATTTTGATGGGAGTGGGCATTGGCACGTCCTCTTTCCAGACTTCTGTGTGACTTATTTCGTATTGCGTATTCCATAAGGCGGCGTAGCCACAGGCGAGTTGCGTGCAGATCGGATCAGTGAGCGCTGGTTGAGTAGCCGAGTCT
>JACQGT010000518.1 GCA_016199425.1 Chloroflexota bacterium | reverse complement strand
ATCTGCGTCCTTCTTTTCGTCGGCTGAGTAGCACAAATCCGTAAATTCTGTAATCCGTGTTCTATAGTTTTACAGGTAAAGATTTTCTTTGTAGGGGCGCAGCAAGCAAGCGCCCCTACAAATGATTATCTGAAAAACTACACCTCTATTCTGAACCGCTACAGTTATGACAGAGCAATGAAGTGATAGGGATTGCTCAGTTCGCCAGAGCCACCGCCTCGATCTCGACCAGAGCACCCAGGGGCAAAGCGGAAACCTGCACAGTACTGCGGGCGGGCGGCTCCCCCGTGAATGCTTCAGCGTAGATTTTGTTGACAGTGGAAAACTCGGCGATATCTGTCAGGAAGATAGTCGTCTTGACAATCCGCTCCATCCCCGACCCGGCAGCGGACAACACAGCCGCCAGATTGGCCAGAACTTGACGGGTCTGTTCTTCGATGCCAAGACGAAGCTGACCGGTCAACGGATTGATACCGATCTGACCAGAGGTGAAGACGAACTGTTCGACTTTGACTGCTTGAGAGTAGGGGCCGACCGCGGCGGGAGCTTTTTCGGTGCTAATGATTGTTCGATTCACAAACAAATCTCACAAATGACTCAGTGCGCTGTTCGGACTGCAACTACAAATTTCCAGCGCATCGCGTAAGGAGGAAGCGTCTCAGCAAGAGTTGTGGGGCTTTGCCAAGCGCGCTGTTTCAATTGTAATTCAACCTACACGGATTGTCAAACGCCACAAACGTAAAAACAACGAAACACCTACACTTGTCATCCGATACACCTTCCGGGAAGCGGTCAGAACAACTTCGTTATGCCCTCCATTTTCTGACCGCTTCCCGGAAGGTGTATCGCCCTATGAATAAACAGTCGGCAGACTGCGCCGCATAATCTCATAATTTTCCAGCGCCTGCCCTGCGCCCAACGCCACACAGGCCATGGGATTCTCGGCCACGTAGGCGGGTACACCGGTCTCGGCGGTGAAGAGACGGGAGATGTTGCGCAATTGCGCGCCCCCGCCGGTGATAACCATCCCCCGGTCGATGATGTCCGCGGCCAGTTCAGGCGGCGCTTTTTCCAGGGTGGCGCGCACGGTGCTGACGATGGCCTGCAGCGGTTCGCTCATGGCTTCGGTCACTTCGGCGCTGGTGATCTCAATCGTCTTGGGCAGGCCGTTGACCTGATCACGGCCGCGCACTTCCATGCGCCGCTCTTCTTCCAGGGGCAGAGCCGAACCGATGGCGATTTTGATCTCTTCGGCGGTCTGGTCGCCGATGAGCAGGTTGTATTTTTTGCGAATGTAGCTGGTGATGGATTCGTCCAGCCGGTTGCCGCCCACGCGCACGCTGCTCCACACCACAATGTCGTACATCGAGACGATGGCGGCCTCGGTAGTGCCGCCGCCCATATCCACCACCATATTGCCCGTGGGCGTACCGATGGGCAAGCCAGCGCCGTAGGCCGCGGCCAGGGGTTCGGGGATGAGATAGGCCGCGCCCGCGCCGGCCTGCATGGCCGCGTCGTGAACGGCGCGCTCTTCCACGCTGGTGACGCCCCGGGGCGTGCTGATCATTACTTTGGGTTTGAAGAGGGGATTGAAGCGGCCAACAATCGCTTTGATGAAATAGCGCAGCATGGCTTCGGTGACGACAAAATCGGCGATGACCCCATCCCGCATGGGCCGGGCTACTTCGATGCTCTCCGGTGTGCGCCCCAGCATATCGTAGGCTTCGTGGCCGACGGCCACCATTTTGCTGTCCCGGGCCCGGATGGCAACCACAGAGGGTTCGTGGAGAACAATGCCACGTCCCCGCACGTAGACGAGGACGTTCACCGTTCCCAGATCGATGCCGATTTGCTTTTCAAGCATGAAATACTGATTCCTGACCGGAATTGCCGCACACACGACGTTCCACCGCCGCAGCCGTGGAAGACTGACACTTTATTATAGCGGGTGTGGGGAAGGTAAGACAAATCGCTTGTGTGTGCATTGCTATTCTGTCTTCAATTGCAGCCAAACCAGCGGAATCAACATCCCAATAAAGACGACCGCGGCCGCGCCCCAGGGATAGAGGTTGAGTTGGAGCCAGGTGCCACCGGGGAGCAGCCCGACGCCGTAGAGAATGTAGACAGCCCAACCGGTAAAGGTGGCCCAGAGCAGGCGATAGACGAGCATTGGGCGGGGCATGACACGCACCAGAACGACGAGAAAGAGCGCCAGGACGACCAGTTGGGTGATGGCAACGACGGCCAGGGTCAGCAATGTGACGCGGGCGGTGGGTTTGGGCGAGGCTGCCTGCTCGATGACAATCACGGGTGTGGGTTGCGGGATGGGTGTTGGGATAGGCGTGGCCGTGGGCGGGACTTCTGTGGGCGGGTTGGAAATGTTGATCTGTGCCAGGTTCTGGCCGGCCTGGATGCTGACCGATATTTTCGTACTGAGCAGGGCGTCAACGCTGGTTGCTGTGATATTCAGCGTTCCTGGCCGCTCCAGGGGCACAGCAATACGGGCCATCCCGTCCGTCGTTGCCACTGGCTCCGCGGGCAGGGCCAGATCCGCGTCGTTGTAGATCAGGCGAAAGCTGACATTTGTGCCGTCCGGGGCCGGGTTGCCATTGCGGTCCACAATCGGCCCCGCCTCGATCTCCAGGATATCGCCGATCGACACATCGGCCTGCACGCTTACTTCGCCGCCGCCGATGCGGTTGGCCACCATTTCTTTGTTCAAGATTTTCAGTTCGATCCGCTGTTCCGGGTCTGGTTCCAGCCGTTCGAGCAGATTGCCATAACGGGTGCCCGGCGCGCTGACCGGCGGCGCACCTGTGGCAGGCACGGCGCGAAAGAGAGCGCGCACCGCGGCTTCCAGAAATGGCTCGGTCCTGCTGTAGATGCCCAAATAGGCCGCCAGTTTGCTGATCTCGGTTGAATCCAGATAGTAGGGGGTGTTGAGGGCGAAGACCACCACACGCGCGCCCAACTGGTCGCTGCGCAGGCGTAAGAATTGTTTGACTGCATCGCTGAACTCGAAGCGGGCCACGTCCACGTCCGACATGGCAAAGATCAGCCAGTCGGCCTCTTCGATGGCGGTGTCCAAAGCCGCGGCCAGCTCCGGCGCGGCTGCGTCGCGCAAGAACGCGCTCAACTCCTCGAAGGTATAGCTGACGATGTAATCGGGCGAGAGTTGACCGGTTGCGTCGGGGCCGTAGAGCCGCAGAATGATTGTTTCCAGCGCCTGGGGATCGATGGCACGAATCGGCGTGCAGTCCGGGCACTCGGCCACCTGTCGGCTGTCGGTAAAAATGAGCAGCCGGTCGGTGGGCTGGGGTGCCTGGGGGAGGGTGTCGCTCAGGCCCTGGGGGTCCGGGTAGAGAATCGTCAAGGCGTCGCGGGCCACCTGGCCGATGAGCGCCTGGGCTTCATCCCGGCTTGACCCGCTCAGCACCCGCAATTGTTCCGGGCGCACCAGCACATCGGCCAGACTGATCCGGGCCGTCGCCGCGCTGGCCGGGGCAGCCGCTCCCACCTGTGCGGGCGCATAGAGACGAAACTTGAGACGCAAAATCCGGCGCAGAGAATCATCAACTCTGGCGGCAAAGTTGGGGTCCCGGGTGTAGAGATCGCGAAAGAAGAGGACCGTCTCCTTAATGTTATTGCGGGCATCTTCCCACTTGTCTGTCAGAGAAAAACGGGAGAGATAGAGCAGATCGTTGCCGGCCAGAAAGGCGTCCAGCGCAATCTGTTTGCGTTGAAAGCGCTCCAGTTTGGGGTCGTAATAGCGACGCACAGCGGGCAGGCCCAGGGCGTCACTCATCACCAGACCGCCCTGGGCCCGCCAGCCAGCAAACTCCTCCAGGGCCAGAATCGTACCCAACTCGGTGGCTAAACTGATGGGTGGGGTGCGTTCCCGGCTGCCCTGGAAACTGCTGTAGCGAATGTGGCCGGAGATCAGCCCTTCGGTCATGGCCGGGTTGCCGTCGCTGCGCAGGATGGCCGACGACTGATTGGTCACGCTGGCGAAGGGCAGCAAGTCGGTGCGCCGCAACTCCTGCAAACTTTTCTGGATGGTTGCCACTTCCTCATCCGGGCGGCGGTCGGTCCCCCCCTGGCCGGGGAAGTGGGAGGCCAGGGTAGCCACCCGCTGGTTGCTGCCCTGGTGGATACCGCTGATGTAGGCCTGGCCCAATTTGCCGACCCAATAGGGATCGCCGCCAAAACTTTGCACACTCAACCCCGCGCCCAAATCTGGGCGGGGCTGCTCCAACACATCCAGCCCTGGCCCCAAGAGCAGATTCACGCCCACCGCGGCCAGCTCCCGACCCGCCACCACACCCACACTCTGGACCAATTCCGGGTTCCACGTGGCGCCCAGAGCCATCTGGGAAGGGAGCGTCGTAAAACCCTGGCGCAGACTGGTGTTGACCAGATCATCGCCCATCTGTTCAACACCCACAAACAGGGGGATCGACTGGGAAACCCGCTGGAAAATGCCCAAGTTCAACGTCTCTGGCTCGCGCAGCAATGCAGCAGGCGGATTGAGCGCCTGATCTGGGCGCAGGTAGACCCCGTAGGCCAGGGCCTGCAACTGATTGGTCAGGATCGCCACCTGGACTGGCGTATCGCCGCCGCTCACATTGCTGAAGTTGCGGCTCTCCGGGCTGATCACCACACCGCCGATCCGGTATTCCTGGAGTAGCTCGGCGATGTCGCTGTTGATTGCCGTCTGGTTGCCCTGAAAGTCGATGACGAAGAGTTGGCCTACCCGGTCAGCCACACTCATACCCCCAATGATCCGGTTGATCTCCTGGGTGAGCAGGTCGTCCGGCCCTGGGGTGGGCGTGGGAAAGGCAGTAGGGGTCGCTGTGCCCGGTGTGGCCTGGGCGGTCATTGTCTGCGCAGCCTGGGCCGTGGCCGTGGCGATGGCCCGAAAGGTTTCGGTGATGGAGGTGGTGACGCGCAGGGGAGGCGTTGCTTCTTCAAACCCCTGGGTATCATCAAGATATGCCGGGATTGGAGTAGGGGTAGGCGGGGCTTCCTGGGCCAAAAGTGTCTGGCTGCGCTCCAGACCAGAAAACAACCAGAAGAGGATGAACGCCACACTCATGCCCAAAATGAGCAGGCGACGTCTGCGGGTCTTTGCGGGGATAGGGAGGAATGGCAAGGATTCGGATTGGTTCATCCGCTCTATTGTACCTGCGCCAGAGGAAAGACGTCAAGTGAAAGACGCAAATGAGGTGTATTTCAATTTTGGGGCACACGATTCCGGGAATCGCCCAGTGCCAGTTGGCAAAGTCAGAGATCGTCTGGGCGATTCCCGGAATCAGGCACCTTCACCCCCAACGTAAAATACACCCGCGCAACCTATTGGCGCGCCAGCAAAAGATTCGTCAATAGCCCCAGCCGGTCCAGCGTCTCATAGGCGTAGTGGCGCACAAGCGGGTTGTTGTCCTCCAGGTGGTGATAGAGGGGCGGGGCGGCTGCTATTGTGCCGATGCGGTGCAGGGCCGCGGCTGCCCGCACGCGTACCCCCTCGTGGGGGCTGTTGAGCGCGTCGGCCAGGGCATCCACCGCGCCGTCACCGCACCGGGCCAGACTGTCCGCCGCGCTTTGACGCACCAGCCCGTCGTCGTCGGCCAGCAATTGGACCAGCCGGGGCAGGGAGTGGCGCACTGCTTCTGGGTGGCGCTGATGCAGGCCGGCCAGGGCCAGGGCTGCCACCGACCGGATTGCGGGATCGCCATCTGTCAGAGAGGCGACAATGACAGGGAGGGCCTGCGCATCACCCACGGCGGCCAGCCCGCGCACAGCCCACCAGCGGCCATCTCCACCGCCTTCGGCCAACTCCACCAGACGGGGCATATCTGCCGGGGAGAGCAGGGCAACCAGCGACTTTGCCTTTTCGTCATCGCCTGCGGCGACCGCAGCCCGAAAGCGCTCCCAATGGCTTTTGCCGGTAGATTTCATATGCCTGACTCCTTTGCCCTCTTTGTGGCGAAACATCCGCCTTCTACTGCCATCTTACCCACTCTCTTTGCGCCTGGTCAAATGGGGAGAATACCCATAGGAATGGCCCGACAGTTGGTTGTTCGGCGTGGGGCGTGCTACAATTGCGCGCTTGTACAGCGTGTGACAAAGAAGATAGGGACGCAGATT
>JACQGT010000517.1 GCA_016199425.1 Chloroflexota bacterium | reverse complement strand
GCCACTGATCTCACGATTCACGTTTCACGTTTCGACGACCAACTTTGGCTTGTGGCTACGCCACCCTATGCAATACGCATTACGCAATACGTGTCTCCTGCCCTGTCGCTGCCGACTTCTGGATGCCTTCGACAATCTTCACGCTGATCAGCGCCTGCTCGCGGGTCACAATATCGGTCTTCTCGCCGTCCAACTGGCGCACGTAGTCCAGGGCAAAGCGGCCATAGGAGTTGCCGCCCCGGGGTACAGTGACCGGGATGTTGACCTGTTGGCCATTCAGGGTAGTGTACAACTCCATGCGATCCTCGCTGCCAATGTACGCGCCGCCTTCGCTCCCATAGAGTTCCGTATAGAACTGGTCCTCAAAGTGGACCGCCCAGCTCACCTCCAGAATCAGAGTGGCACCGTTGGCAAAACGCACAAAGCCCCAGGTGAAGTCGTCCACATCAAAGCGCGCGCCGGGGGTCGGCTTCTGCTTGTCCATACCCCAGCCGCCCAGCCCCAGCCCCCGGGGACCAAATTTGGCGTAGCTTGCCCCGCTCACCGAGACGGGTTCGGGATAGCCCATCAGATAGAGCGCCCGGTCCATGGCGTGGATGCCGATATCGAAGAGACCGCCGCCCCCGGCCAGGTCGTTGTTGGTGAACCAACTGCCATAGCCGGGGATGCCGGAACGCCGATTCCAGAGAGTGCGGGCTGCGTAGATGTCGCCAAAAAAGCCCGCGTCCACCTGCTGTTTCGCCATCTGCACCGGATTGGAGTAGCGGTAATGAGTTCCCACGGCCAGCATCTTGCCCATCTCGTCCGCCACGTCGTACATCTCCTGGGCGTCCGCGCTGGAAAGAGCCAGGGGCTTTTCGCAGAGCACATTGGCCCCGGCGCGCAGCGCGGCGATGGTCATCGGTTTGTGGAAGATGTTGGGCGTCGCCACCACAACGATGTCCAGCCCCTCTTTGGCCAGCACCTCCTTATAGTCGGAATAGGCAGCCGGGACGCCGGTGGCCTGGGCCGTTTCCTGGGCGCGGGCCAGATTCACGTCGCAGATCGCCACCACCTGGGCATTGGGTACGGCCTGAAAGTTGGGGATATGTCCCCGCTGCACAATCGCGCCCGCGCCGATTGTGCCGACGCGGTATTGTTTGGAAGATGTACTCATCACTTCGTTTTACTCCTGTTGGTGGGGAAACTGGCGATTGGGGATCGGTGACTGGCGACTGGCGAGCAGCGACTGGGAAGTGATGACACCCTAATCGCTAATCGCTAATCGCCAGTCGCTAATACCCCCGTATCATCGCTTCAATATCATCAAAGATCACCGCGTGTACAATCTTCGGGCCGTGGACGCCCATTGTCAAAATTCCTTCCAGGTCAGCCGACTTGCTCGGCCCGCTGACCAGGGCCACATTGCGGCTTTCGCGCAGAAAGTCTGTCAGCGTGCCGTCCTGGCGCATTTTTGCCATCCACGCCTCCGCGCTGGGATAGATGCGGCTGATGGGAACCAGCAGCAGATGGCGAAAGGGGGTCAGGCTGGCGGCCCGGCTCTTGTGGGAACCGGCCCCCAGCACAACTGTTCCCGTGGCGGCAAAGGCCGCGTCTACGCCGGTGATGCCGGCGCGGGCGTGGCGCACCCGTGTCCGCTCGTCCGGGTCGTGGAGATTCTGCGGCTCGATCAACTGAAATTCCAGGTCGGCCAGCGCGGGTGTCAGACCGTCGATGGGCAATTCCTCCGCCGCCCAGATGACCACAGCCCGGTCGCCGGGCTGTTCGGGCCGTTCCGTGTGCCGGGCGGCCAACTCCTCGGCCAGCCACGCCTGCAAGCGACCGATGGCGGCCATACGCGCTTCGGCCACTGTCTCCACAATCTCATACGTTCCGTGCAGCGCTGCCAGTTCCTCGCCAAAGCGCCGGGCCAGCGCCCAGCGATCCCCTTCGGCGCGGCCAACGGTCATGCGCTCGTCCGCGGTCAAACGGCGGGTCTCCGGCGGCGGAAAGCGCAGTTCCGGGCGCTGCAGGGCTGTGCGTAGTCGGGTGAGAATTTCGTCGCGTGCGGGCATAGGAAGTCGCAGGTGGCAAGTGGCAAGTAGTTGAGTGTGAGATGGCGGGTGATTGTCTACGACTCATTCACAATTCATAATTCACTATTCACCATTCATAATTTTATGCCCTTCTCCCCCCAACGCATCTCCTACCTCAACCTGGCCCTCTGCATCCTCCTCTGGGCGTCGATCCCCGTGGCATCCAAAAAGATTCTCGTCGAAATGACGAATGTGCAGATGCTCTTCTGGTCTACCCTCTTTTCGTTTACGGTGCTGGCCGGTGTGCTGGCCGCCCAGGGGAAAGTGTGGCTGCTGGCCCAATACGACGCCAGGGCCTACGGCTGGATGGGGCTGTTGGGTTTTCTGGGGGCCTATCTTTACTACGTGCTGCTCTACGGGGCCTTTGCCCGCACCAGCGCGGCCGAGGGCTTCATTCTGGCCTACACCTGGCCGATTCTGGTCTCGCTGCTGGCGGTTGTGCTGTTGGGGGAGAAGCTGACCGGGCGTCGCGCTTTGGCCGTCGCCGTCAGCTTTTGCGGCGTGCTGGTGATTGTTACCCAGGGGCGCATCGTCAATGTAGCCTTCAGCAGTCTGAGCGGCGACCTGCTGGCCCTGGCCGGAGCTTTTGTCTTTGCCCTCTTTTCTGTGCTGGGCAAGCGCGCCCGCTACGACCAGACAGTCAGCGCGACGGTCTATTTTGCCGTGGCACTGGTCGCCGTCACTGCAACCCTCCTACTCCCCTCTCCTGCAGGAGAGGGGCCGGGGGTGAGGTGGCCGTCGGCGGCGCTCTGGCCCTGGCTGCTCTACAACGGCGTGCTGGTCAACGGCATCAGCTATATTTTCTGGTTCAAAGCCCTGGCAAATGGGGATACTTTCGTCATCTCGAACGCTTTGTACCTGACCCCTTTTTTGTCGCTGGTTTACGTTTACTTTTGGCTGGATGAGCCGATCCTCCCCAGCGCTGTGCTGGGGCTGCTGGTGATTGTGGCGGGAATTGGGGTGCAGGCGGGGAGGAAGAGGTGATTCGGAGCAGGTAGGATCGACGCCATTATGTATTAATCTTCGGACCGGAAACGTGAAACGTGAGAAATGCCGCTGATCTCACGTTTCACGCCTTGCCCGGCAAATTCTGTCTGTCGGCGCATTGCCCGAACACCCTACATTCTGTCAAAGCGTGCGATGAGTGTCACGCCGTCCTGCTGGGGCTGGAGATCGACGGGCTGGATAGCGGTCACTGCGTAGCCTTTGGCCCGGATAGCGGCCAGGGAGCGGGCCAGCCCGGCGCTGTCGTCAGTGATGAGGGCCAGACGGCTGACGCCCAGCCCAATCAGATGGGGCAACAGTGCGACCACATCGGCCACCTCCGGCGGGGTGAGCAGCGCGGCATGCACCCGGTAGCTCTCCCCCACCATCTCCGTCAGTATCCGTTTGGGCGGGCCGCCCAGAAAATCTACACTGTCCAGCCCGGCCAGATTGGATTGCAGCGCGGCCGCGGCCAGGGGATCGTCTTCCACTGCGATAATTGTAGCGGCCTGCTCGGCCAGAACAACGCTGTTTGCGCCAAAACCGGCCCAAATGTCGAGCAGATAGTCGAAAGGGCGCACTTCCAGAAGTGCCGCCGCGATCATCGGGATAGCTTCGTTGCCCAGCGCGTGCGGCCAGGAGAGGTGGCGGTCGCCCAGAGGCGGATAGACGGCGAGGGTGGCTGGACCAGCCGCGACCCGGTGCG
>JACQGT010000520.1 GCA_016199425.1 Chloroflexota bacterium | reverse complement strand
GCGGCGTAGTCGGGCCGATACCAGAAGCGCGCCTCGCCCCGAGCAAAGTCGATATTCTTCTGGTTGTTCTGGGCAGCGGGGAACCAGGCCACCCGGCTGCTGTCCTGAAACCAGACGCCGTTGTTCAGCTTGCCCACCACAAAGTCACTGGTCTGTAAATTGCTGCCACCGCCGATCCCCACCACCGGCGCGCTGATGGCGGCGGCATTGTCCAAAGTTGTGTAGAGCAGGGCGTTGGCCTGGGGCGGTGGGCCGATCTGCGTGGCCGTGGCCGTCGGTGTACGCGTGGGTGTGTGGGTCGGCGTGAGCGTAGGAGTCTGGGTTGCTCCCCCGTCTATTGTGTTGGTGGGTGTGGGGGTGGCCGTATTGGCGGGCTGGTTGCTGATGGATAGATCCAGAATATAGGGATCGCCCCGCCCCAGATTTTCGTTGGAGCCGTCGCAACTGTTCGTCCCTGTCTGCTGCCCCCAATCCGAAGCAAAGACCGCATAGCGCCCATCCCGGCTGAGGCTGGCCCGGGGCTGCACCCAATAGCCGCAGGCGCTGCTGCGGTGATGCACCAGCCGGTCCACCCGGCCGTCGGTGTATTGGAGGAAAAGCTCCCCCTCGAACGCGCTCCAGCCGTTTTCTTCCGGGATGGCGTCGGAGGTAACCAGACAGACGCCGTTCGGCCCCTGACACGAAATGTGCGCGCCGTGCCAGTCAATCACCTGTACGTAGACCGGCTCCTGCACTGCGGCGTTGCCGGGCAGGGTGCGGTAGCCCAGCGAGAGCAGCCCGCCCGCGTTGGGGTTGTAGAATTCGAAGGTTATAAAGAATTCGGTTGTCCCGTCGGGCAGCACGCCCAGATCGCCGTGCTGGTGACCGTCGTAGACCCGGCCCACAAACGCGCCGCTGTTGATGTCGAAGGTCTCCTGGCCGCTGCAACGATCAGTCCCGTCCCTGGTCCACTGCACCACCAGATAGCGACCCAGAGGCGAGACCCCCACCCAGTCCGGTTCCATTTCACCCCAGGTGGGGTCTGGCGCGCAGGGGCCAGCGTAGAGACCGGAAAGCGAAATCTGCGCGCCCAGCGTGTTGCTCTGCAAGTCCAGAGCAAAGAGCGTCTGATCGCCGTTGCTGCGAGACGCCATCCCGCCCATCCAGCGCCCGTCGTGGGAGAGTTCGTCGAAGGACTGGTTGCCGCGGATGCGCTCCCAGCCGGCGGGGAAGGTAAAAATTGTCTGGCTCTGGCCTGTGTCCACGTTGAAGGTCTGCGCGCGCAGAGTGGTGTCGGCGTTGGAGTCGTAGTGGATGAGCGTATGGGTGATGGCAGGCTGCCAGCGGGGCGCATTCCACTCGGAACTGTCAATGCCGCCCACCAGACTCAGGTCGCTGGTGCGGCGCACCACATAGCCATCCCCGCCCACCAGGAGCAGATAGGCGTTGTCCGACGAGAATGCCTGTAGCTGGGAGTAGATTTGGGTCTCGAAGCCGTTGCCCTCGCTGGTGTTGGAGACCCGGCGCAGGCTTGTGCCAAAGACCGCATCCGTGGCGGCTGCGCCCACAGCGGGGCGGGGAAGGGAAGCGGGCGTCACCACCAGCGCCGGGTCGGTGATGCCCGTGCGCGCCGCGCCTGCGCCGTGGATGGCGGGAAGGATCAACGCCAGAAACAGCAAAAGAAGACCGAAAGACCAACGCTTGGGGATGGATGCGTCATTCATTCAATCTGCCCCTTTCCAGCCTGCCCAGAAGGATCAGGCTTTCCAAATCGTCCAAATCAGCCGGGGCATAGAGACGGAAGAGTGCGCGCGCCTGTTCGTGCTCGGCTTCGTCCGCCAACCCCAACATACGGGTAATGTCGCCCAAATCAATCGTTCGGCTTGCGTTGAACTTCATCAGAATCAGATACGGGAAGGGGAGAATGGGCAATCCCTGCTCGTCGCGGTTGCGTTGGGCTTCGGCCAACGCAACCGGCCACCAAGCCTCTTGACCCTCGATCAGATCGATCTGAAGTCCATCGGGTGTCTGCCAGCGTGAACCCCCAATGCTCAGCACACCCAGGCGGAGGTACCCGGCCTGCGCCAGTCTGCGGCGGGCACTCTCCGCGTCTGACGCGGCGATTGCGATATCAAAGTCCTTTGTCATCCGCTCTGGCATATACAGGCGGGTGGCGGCAGCGCCCACCACTGCCCAATCCATTGGGCTAAGAATGGATGTCAGATCAGGCCATTGCACAGTAGTTGTCCTTTGCATTAAAAACTCAAGACCGCTGCCCGTGCCGGGTCGCTGACGACGTAACGCCATATCAATAATTGTGCGCCGGGTCAAACGGCGCAGGTTTGGGGTCGTTTGCATTGGCAAATTATAACGTAGTCGAGGAACAAACGCAACCAGATTTTTTCTGAGTTTCCTGAGAATTGTGGGATTTTTGTGGAATCATCAATGCCATTGCGCTCATCGCTCTGCTATGTTGCGGCATAGGCAGAATTAGCG
Organism: Chloroflexota bacterium; assembly: GCA_016199425.1. GTDB lineage: Bacteria > Chloroflexota > Anaerolineae > Caldilineales > Caldilineaceae > JACQGT01. The sequence continues at coordinate 5,211 of JACQGT010000520.1, read as the reverse complement.
ATAGCGGGTGCCGCTAACAGACGCTCAACGGCAATGCGGGTCAGCGGTGCCAGGGGAGATAGCAGTCGTGCCTGCTCTGCGGGCGCGAGGGACGCCAGCACCCCGCGCACAGTGGCTGGGCTGTGGCTGAGACGGGGCACTTTGCTCTGGCCGCCGATGCGTTCGCCCAGTTTGGCCGAGAGCCAGCGCTGGAATGTACCCGGCGGCAGAAAGAAAACGACGGGCGTAGCCAATCCAAAGCCCGCGCCGCTTTCCGCCCCGCCGGATCGGGCTTTGGCGTAGTCGTAATGAACGGCGATGAGCGCCTGATCCAGAGCAGCGGCGAAGGCGGTGGGATCGGGCTGCGCGCCGCTCACCTCCACCAGCCAGAAATGGCAGGCGTATTCGGGTCCGTCGGGCAGGAGCAGCCCGGTCACAGTATAATCCACCAGCCCCAGCCCCCGCCCGGCGCAGAGCCGCCCCAACACTTCATCGGTGGTCTGCACCAGCAGTTCCTCGCCGGTCAGGCTGAGGAACTGGCTGATCCGCCCACTCACTTCCAGGCGGTAGGGCGCGCTGGAGACAAAGCGCACGGTGTCGCCGATGAGATAGCGCCACAGGCCGTTGCAGGTGGTGATAACCGGCGCGTAGTCACCGCCCGTCTCCACATCCCGCAAGCTCACAGCCCCGTCGAAATTGCCTGCTTCGGCTTCGGCGCGGGGCACAAATTCGTAGAAGATACCCGCGTTGGGCAGCAGGGCCAGCGGCCCGTCGTCAAACTGGGCGGCGTAGAAGCCTTCGCTGCCGTTGTAGACTTCGCTGTGGAGCAAGGAGGGGTCGCCCGCGGGATCGCCGCTGATCAGCCGGTTGATCTCCGGCAGATAGGGCGCGGAGTTGACGCCGCCGGCGCTGGTCGCCAGGAGATTGGGCCAGATCTCACGCAGGCTGGCCGCGCTGGTCATCTCCAGGACAATGCGCCCGAAATGGCGCAGCCAGGTGGGCAGCCCGCCCAGGTGGACGACATTTTCGTGGAGGGTGGCCTGGGCGATCCGATGCAGCCGTTCTTCCCAGTTGGGCAGCAGGGAGATGGTTTTGTTGGGTGTGCGCAGGAATTCCAGAAAGGAGGGGAAGAGATGGACGTTCAGTCCGGTGATGTCGGCCAGGAGTACGTTCGGGTCGTATTCGGCCTGGCGCACACCGCCCACAAAGAAGATCGTCTTGCCCGCCAGAAAGCGCCGGTGATCCAGCCGGGCCAGCAGCAGGGCCATATAGACGACGGTGGGCTGCCGGTAGACCCGGCGCAGACCGTCTTGGGTCACAGGAATCTGTTTTTTGGCCCCGCTGGTCCCAGAGGACTCGGCAAACCAGTCCACCCGGCCCGGCCAGAGCACATCCGGCTCCCGGGTGTAGAGCATCGCGTCGATATACGGGCGCAGTTCCGGGTAGCCGCGCACAGGCACGGCCTGGCGGTAGTCGTCCACCGTGCGTATCTGTGCGAAGTTGTGCTCCCGGCCAAAGCGGGTGGCCCGTCCCCGGTCCAGGAGATCGCTGAAGATGCGCTGCTGGCAGGCGTGGGGATCGGCGATCTCGGCCAGGAAACGGTTGCGTTGGCGGCGGATGTAAAGCCGATCCACTAGAGCGCTGCCGGGCGCAGAGGCGAGGAATTGATGGAGGAGGGAAATCGATCTGTGTGCCATATTGGGGGCATTCTACCACCTGATGCACCCCGCCGCAATCCACCTGCGCGCCCACCGATCGGCTTCGTTGTGGTGCGTGTGGGGGTGGATGGTGTAGAATAGGGAGGATTACCACAAAGACACAAAGTCACGAAGGAAGATTTCATGCCCCCCGTCCGAATCGCCATGTGGTCCGGCCCCCGCAATATCTCCACTGCGCTCATGCGCGCCTGGGAGAACCGGCCCGATACAGTCGTCTACGATGAACCCTTCTACGCCCACTACCTGGCCGAAACTGGCATCGACCATCCGGGGCGAGAGGAAATCATCGCCGCGGACGAGACCGATTGGCGACGGGTGGTGGAACGGGTGGCTTACGAATCTCTTCCCCCCGGCAAGACGGTACACTTCCAAAAACAGATGACCCACCACATGCTGGAACAGATCGATCTGGCCTGGCTGGGCGCTGTGACCAACTGCTTTCTCCTGCGTACCCCCGCCGAAGTTATCAACTCTTACATCAAAGTCCGGCCCGACGTGACCCTCTTCGACATCGGCTTTGCCCAACAGCAACGGCTCTTTCGCCTCGTGCGGGAACAGACCGGCCAACTTCCCCCGGTCATCGACAGCCGGGATGTGCTGGAAAACCCCCGGCGCACGCTCATGCTTCTGTGCGATGCGCTGGGCGTCCCCTTTGACGAGCGAATGCTGGCCTGGCCCACTGGTCCCCGGCCCAGCGACGGCGTATGGGCGAAGTATTGGTACAGCGCCGTGCAGGCATCCACCGGCTTTGAACCCTATCGCCCGAGGAACGAGCCGGTCCCGGATCATCTGCTCGGCGTGCTGGCCGAAGCGGAGGAGATTTATCACGAACTGTATCGGTATCGTTTGGGATAGTTGATTGGTTGATTGGATAGCGTCACGGGTCCACCAATCAACTAATGAACCAATCAGCTAATGAGCCAATCAACCAGGGGACACCCCAATGCTCCAACCCTTCAACCCCGCCAACCGCGACCTCATCGTCAACATCAACGGCGCGCTTGTCCATCGGGATCAGGCCGGGATCAGCCCCTTCGACTCGGCGGTGCAGAACGGCGACGCAGTGTGGGAAGGGCTGCGCCTCTACAGCGGGCGCATCTTCAAGTTGACCGAACATCTCAACCGCTTGCAGGCTGGCGCGCGGGCATTGGCCTACCAGAACGCGCCGTCCAACGAGGCGATCACTGACGAGATCCGGCGCACCCTGGCCGCCAACCGCATGACCGACAACGTACACATTCGCCTGACCCTGAGCCGGGGCGTGAAGTACACCAGCGGCATGGACCCCCGGCTGAACCTGGGCCAACCCACGCTGATCGTCCTGGCCGAACACAAAGCGCCGGTCTACGACAAAACCGGCATCCGCCTGATCACCTCCGGCATCCGGCGTATCCCACCCGACTGTCTGGACCAGAACATCCACTCGTGCAATATGCTCAACTCGATTCTGGCGAAGATTCAGGCCAACGTCGCGGGCGTGGACGACTGCCTGATGCTGGACATCCACGGCTTCGTAGCCGAGACAAACGCTACCCATCTCTTCTTTGTGGAAAATGGCGTCGTTTCCACTCCGCATACGGACTCGTGCCCGCAAGGGATCACCCGCGCCACTGTGCTGGACCTGTGCCGAGAACACGCCATTTCCCACCAGGTGCGCAACATTTCACTGAGCGAAGTCTACCGGGCCGAGGAGGTCTTCTGCACCGGGACGATGGGCGAACTGGCCCCGGTGGTGGAGATCGATGGGCGGCGTACGGGGGATGGAACAATTGGGCCACTGACCGCCCGCTTGAGCGAACTCTATCGTCATCTGACCGCTACAACCGGAACGCAGGTCGTCGTATGAGATTCACGGCTGTTGTGCGCAGTCTCGGCCCGGTAGACCTGAAATCGGTCAGCCGGGATTCGATGCTCCTGCTGATTTCTGTGGGTTCGCTGGCGCTGGCTCTGGCCATGCGTTACGGCGTACCGTTTGTGACGCCCCACGTCCAACGGCTCTTTGCCCTAGACCTGGGCGGTTACACGCCGCTGCTGATGAGTTTCGTCCTGCTGATGGCCCCGGGGATGGTAGGTTCGCTGGTGGGCTTTCTGGTGCTGGACGAACGGGACGACGGCACGCTCACCGCGCTGCTGGTGACGCCCATCTCCCTCTCGGCCTATCTGCTCTACCGCATCGGCCTGCCGGTGGTCATCGCCTTTCTCGTCACGCTGGCCGCCGTGCCCATCGCCGGACTGACGACAATCCCCTTCGGGCAACTGCTGCTGGCCGCAGCCCTTTCCGCGCTGAGCGGCGGTATTGTCGCCCTGGCTGTGACAGCCCTGGCAGCCAACAAAGTGGAGGGTTTTGGTGTGCTGAAGATGTTGCAGGGAGTACAGGTGCTGCCGGTGGTGGCCTGGTTTGTGCCAACGCCCTGGCAATGGTTGATCGGGATTGTCCCTACCTACTGGCCCGCCGCAGCCTACTGGCGCATGGCCGCGGGGGAATTGTTCTGGGGGTATTTGGTGGTGGGGCTGGGGGTGAATCTGGCAATTCTCGCGTTGCTTCTCCGGCACTTCCGCCGCTCCTTAGGACAGGATTGATCGGGCAGTTTTCGCAGAGGACGCAGATATCGCAGATTTTATGAAAATCAGAACGCAGATTTCGCAGAAGACACAGATTTTCGCAGATTTTATCCGTGTGAATCCGTGTCGATCCGTGTTCTTATTTTCAGAACAGTCGCCGCCCCTGCGCGGTCGTCAGCCGCTGGACGCAGGAGAGCGGCCATTCGTGCAGGGTGACGCGTTCGACGATGGCGTCGCCCAGGTGGGCGGCCAGTTCGGCGTCATCGTGGAGGAGAAGATCGAAGTAGGGGTGGTTAACCATACGTTAGCCATTGAACAGCACAAAAAGAATGTCGCGGGAATACGCTCCACCGGACAGCACCAGATCGACGGCAATCAGCGCGACAAAGAACATCGCAAGCGCGCCAATCAATGACCAGAAACAGCCGGATGTGCCGTCCCACATTACATCAAACGCTGACCTGGTCGCGTTTAGATTTGGAGGAACCGGGGTGCGGGTTGCCACCCATCTTCCGCGATCAGACAAGACCTGCCGTCTATAGCGCAGGAACAGCGCCAAGCAAATGAGCGCCAGCAAAAAACTGACTGGGAGTGTAATGATTCGATCGCCAAACCCGATTGTGACTTCCAACTGGTCCTCCGTAACACTTTCGGACTTGCAGATCAGTCAGGCATTGCTCAAACAGTGACAATCAACCAGAACCAATGAATCTCGAAAGGGACTCAAGCCGGGCTTCGATTTGACATAGAACAAATGTTCTATACAATAAAAGAATCTGTTGTTCGCAGCGTGCGAAGGCTGTTACCATTTTGGGAACGGCTACACATCGAATTGGAGGATTCTATGTCGTTTATCTCCCATTTCGTGTAAATCTGACCGGCAAATACTGAATTACTGGCTGACCAGAGACCAATCGGAGAACAAATGCACGAAATGACCGATTTTATTCAG
>JACQGT010000519.1 GCA_016199425.1 Chloroflexota bacterium | reverse complement strand
TTTGTTATGTGAGGAAAATATTTGTTATGTGAGGAAAAGTGATGATGGCTGGACCATTCGTCTATCGCAACAACGAAACACCCCTCGCTCTGCTCTTTCCGGGGCAGGGCAGCCAGCAGGTGGGTATGGCGCGGGCGTTGGCGGAGAGCTACCCCGCGGCCAAAGCGCTCTTCGACGAGGCCGATGGGGTGCTGGGTTTTGCCTTGAGCGCGCTCTGCTTCGACGGGCCAGAGGAGAGCCTGATCGATACCATCAATGCACAGCCCGCGCTGCTGGCAACCAGCGCGGCGGCTCTGGCTGCGCTGCAGAGCGAATTGGGCAGCCTGCCCACACCCACATTTTTTGCCGGTCACAGTATGGGCGAATACTCGGCGCTGGTGGCTGCCGGTTCCATTGCCTATGCCGACGGGTTGCGCCTGGTGCGGGAGCGGGGGCGGTTGATGAAAGAAGCCGGTCAGAAAGCGCCAGGGTTGATGGCCGCCGTTTTGGGGTTGGAGGAAGCCGTTGTGGCCCAGATTTGCGCCGACGCCCAGGCCGCGACCGGTGGCATTGCCCAGATCGCCAACGATAACTGTCCCGGCCAGATCGTCATTTCTGGCGACCGGGCGGGGATGGAGCGGGCGATGGCCGAACTGGAAGCGGCGGGCGCACGCAAAGTGGTGGCCCTGGCCGTGAGCATTGCCGCGCACAGCCCGCTGATGGCCCCGGCGGCCGCGCAATTGAAAGCCGCCATCGACGCCACGCCCATCCACCCGCCGCTCGCGCCGGTGATTGGCAACACTACCGCCACGCCGTTGACCAGCGCCGACGCCATCCGCGCCGAACTGGTGGCCCAATTGACGGGCAGCGTGCGCTGGACTGCTTCTATGCAGCACGCGGTGGACGCGGGGGTGGAGAACTTTGCCGAAATCGGCCCCGGCGAAGTGCTGGCCGGGCTGATGAAGCGCATCGCCCGCAAGAGCGAGCGGCTGGGTGTTGCCGACCCGGCTGGGGTGGAAGCGTTTGTGACGTGGTTTGGTCAATGATCGTAATTGTTGAAACCTGAAACGTGAGAGTACGTCACGTGATCTCACGTTTCACGCTTTACGTTTCACCGCAGCTTTCGCCTCTGTCGCGGAGTGGGGTATAATGGCGGACGGCAGGGATGAAGCCAGGGACGCGGAGCGTCCGCAGAATGTTCCCACGCGGAGCGATGGGAACAAGCAAATCCGCAAATTCTGTCATCCGTATTCTATTTTCACAGGGAACGTTCGATGGATTTTTCCGGCAAAGTCGTTCTGGTCACAGGCAGCAGCAGCGGCATCGGTGCGGCCATCGCCGCCGAATTCGCTGCCCAGGGCGCGGCGGTGGGCATCAACTACCGCAGCAACCCGGACGGGGCCAACGCCATCGCCGCCGAAATTCGCAACGCTGGTGGAAAGTGCAGCGTCTTTCAGGCGGACGTGAGCGATTTTGATGCGGCTGCCGAACTGGTGAAGGCAGTAGAAGCAGCGCTTGGCCCCTTGGATATTCTGGTCAACAATGCAGGCACGACGCGCGATACACTCCTCCTGACGATGAAGAAGGAAGCGTGGGATACGGTCATCCAGACCAATTTGGGCAGTGTATTCAATGTGACCAAAGCCGCGCTGCGGGGGATGGTGCGCCGCCGAGGTGGACGCATCATCAACATAACCAGTGTAGTGGGTCTGGCCGGACAGGCGGGACAATCTAACTACGCGGCCAGCAAAGCGGGTATCATCGGCTTTACAAAGAGCCTGGCCCGGGAAGTGGGCAGCCGCAATATCACCGTCAATGCGGTGGCCCCCGGCTTTATTCCCACGGCGCTGACCGGCGTGCTGACTGACGAGCAGAAGGCAGCCACGATTGCCCAGACGCCGGTGGGCCGTCTGGGCGAACCACAAGAGGTGGCCTGGGCTGTGACTTTTCTGGCCAGCGAGCGGGCCGGGTTTATCACCGGGCAGGTGCTGTCGGTTGACGGCGGCCTGGTAATGATGTAGGCTTTTGCCTGGAGCAGAAAACGTTATGGCAGGCAAAGTTCGCAACCCATCCCGACCCATCAAACCGAAGCCCGAAACCGACGATTTTGAGACCGGGCAGTTTGACAGCACTCTGGCCGGCGACGGAAGCGGGGTGGAAAAGAGCGCCTATTCCCACCAGATCGCACAAAGACGCAAGGCCCGGCGTGCCGCTTTGCAGGCTCTCTACGAGATCGACACGACAACCCACAAGCCTGGCCCTGTGTTGGAAGCCCGGCAAGCGACTGCCCGCCTGGAAGAGGATGGACTTGCCTTTTTGCGCTGGCTTATCAGCGGTGTGGTTGCCCACCGGGAGGATATGGACCGGTTGATTGCCCGCTATGCGCCCGAATGGCCGGTCGATCAACTAGCAGTGATTGACCGCAACATTTTACGCATGTCGATCTTCGAACTGCTGAACCCGGATTCCGACGCTCCTTCCAAAGTGATAGTGAACGAGGCGGTGGAGCTGGCGAAGATTTTTGGCAGCGATAGCAGCCCCCGCTTTGTAAACGGTGTGCTGGGTACGGCCCTGAAAGAGATTGCGGCGACACCTTCGTAAACATTCGTAAACAATTGTAGAGACACGGCATTGCTGTGTCTCTTGATACCTCCCCTAAATGAACGCTTATGGATAGCTTCTTTGGCATTGGCCCGCTGGAACTGATTTTTATTCTGATCTTCGCCCTCATCTTCTTGGGGCCGGAGCGGTTGCCTGGTGCCGTGCGTCAAATCGCCGGCTTTATTCGCCAAATTCAGAAGTTGTCGAGTACGCTCAGCCAACAACTGGGGGACGAATTTGGCGACATCCGGGAACTCGACCCCCGCTACCAGATTCAGCAAATGCTGGACGAGCCGGACGAGAAGGAAAAGGCAGCCGCCAAAAAGGCTGAAGAAAAGAAAAAAGAGGACGAGAAGAAGAAGGCAGAGGCCAGGCAGGCTGAGGAAAAAAGAAAAGCCGAAGCCAAGAAAAAGGCAGACGAAGCCAAAAAGAAGGTAGAAGAGGCCAAAAAAGCCGCAGCCGCGCAGGCCAAACAGAACGAAGAAGCCGCCACGCAGACACCGGTAGCTGACGGACAAGTTGAGATGGCCCCAGAGATGGCCCCAGAGATGGCTCCGGTGGTGGCTGAGGATACAACTCCACCCCTTGACAAACAGCCCAAACAACGCAGCGCGGATGAACAGACCTCCCCGGCATCGGCTCCCTTTGTCAAGCAAAAGGCCGAAGCCCGGGCCGCCGCCAACGCGCTGATCCCCAAAGCATCGGAGAATTCAATTGCGCCGCCGGCTCCCCGATCCGAGGCCGCGGTCAATGGAAATGGCGATGATGCAGCCAAAGCCGCCGAGAGTGTCGAGAGCGCAGTTGTTGAGGAGGAACAGGCATGACCCAGACCGTTGCACCCATCCCTGAACCTTTCGATAATAGCCGCATGGGGTTGTTTGACCATCTGGCCGAACTGCGCAACCGGATGATCTGGATTGTGGCTGCCCTCTCCATCGGCACAGCCATCAGCTTCCTTTTTGTCACACCCCTGCTCCAATTCATCACCGCGCCTGTGGGTACAAAGCTGCAAGCTCTGGGGCCAACCGACACCATCGGTATCTTTTTCCGGGTGGGCTTTGCCTCCGGCGCGGTCTTTGCCATGCCCGTAATGGTCTACCAGATCGTCGCCTTCATCGCGCCGGGTCTCTATCCCCACGAAAAACGGACGCTTCTGATTCTGATGCCGGGTATTATGCTCCTCTTTTTTATTGGCGCGTATTTCGCCTATTTTATTATGCTGCCCGTGGCTGTGGGCTTTTTGCAGAATTTCCTGGGCACGGTCATCAACCAGGAATGGACGATCGATCGCTACATTGCCTTTGTCACCCGTATCGTCTTCTGGATCGGTGTCTTTTTCGAGACGCCTCTCGTCATTGCCTTTCTGGCCCGCATTGGTCTGGTCAGCGGCCCCCAACTGTTGAACTATTGGCGTCAGGCGATTGTGATGGTGTCGGTGGTGGCCGCGATGATCACCCCCACCGTCGATCCGGTGAATATGGCGATTGTGATGTTGCCCCTGGTTCTGCTCTTCTTTATGGGCGTGGGGCTGGCTTATATTCTCTACAAACCCCGTGCCCCGCGCAGTCTGGACGAGATGGACTGGGGCGGGGATGACGAGTGAGCGAGCAGCGCTGATCGCCCGTAAAAATGAGACGATTCGAGAGCTGGCCGGCATACGCCGCCGTCTGGAAGCGGCCCAACAGGCCGCCGACAGCGGGGCGCACCCCGACCGGCTCTCTTTTTTGCAGGCGGAATTTGGCCGTTTGCAGGCCGAGGAAGCCCAGTTGCGTCTTGCCATCGACCGGGCGCCCCACCCACCTTTGACCCTACCGGCGCCTTCCCGTGTGGCAGAGCAGGAGCAGCCCATGCAAGAAAAGTTCGATGTCTTCATTGCCGCGGGCTATGACCCGGACAAAGCCGATCCCCTGCTGGAAGCGGCGGGCGTGGACCACAAATCTCTGGTTCCTGTGGCGGGCAAGCCGATGATCTGGCATGTGGTGCGCGCTTTTGTGGAGAGCGGGCGGGTAGGGAAGATTGTGATCGTCGGGCTGGGGCCGGAGCACGGGCTGGATTTTGGCGCGCCGGTCCACTACGTACCCAACCAGCCCAGCCTGTGGGCCAGCCAGAACGCTGGCGTGCGCCGTCTGCAGGAGATCAATCCGGACGATCGCTTTATCATCGGCACCACCGCGGATATTCCTCTGCTGACCGGGGAGATTGTGGGCTGGTTTGTGGAGCATTGCCAGCCCTTCGACCGGGAACTCTATTGGGGGATTGTGCCGGAAGATGTGATGGTACGCGGCTTTCCTGACAGCAAACGCAGCTATCTGCCCCTGCGCGAGGGACGTTTTTGCAGCGGTGATCTCTACCTGGGCAAACTTTCCACCGCGCTGCATATCCAGACGAAAATCCGCTCCTTTATCGAGACGCGCAAAAATGTAGTGCGCCAGTTGTGGTTGCTTGGCCCGGCAATTATCTTGCGCTTTCTCTTCCGTCGCCTCTCCCTGGACGATATGCTGGGTGTGGCCCAACGGGTCTTTGGCATCACCGGCGGCCCGGTCATTCTGCCCTTTGCCGAGGTGGGGATGGATGTGGATAAGCCCTTTCAGTGGGAGCAGGTGGTAGATTATCTGGCCCGTCACCCGGAACATCCGGTGAATGGGAAAGAGAAGGGAAGAAGGGAAGAAGGGATGATGTGACCCGAGCGCCACTCCCTTCTTCCCTTCATCCCTTCTTCCCTTCATTCTCTGAGGTAGCGCTCGTGCCTTCCCTTCTCTCCTCCATCACCGCCCATCTCGCCCCCATCGACGAATCTCTGACATCTGCCCTCGCGCTGAATGAATCCCAGCGCGCCTGGCGCAACCCGCTCTTTTGGCTGGCAAATGTGGGCGCGCATCTGGGCGACAGTGTGCTGTGGGCGGGGATTACTGGGCTGTTGTGGCGTCGGGCAGGGGATGATCCAGCGCGTAAGCGTCTGCTCCTAGGCTGGATGGGGGCCTTTGCTGGCGCGGTCTTTGCCACTTTGGCAATCAAACGTCTCTTGCGCCGACCCCGGCCCGGCGGTGGTCAATTTCTCTACGGCCCCGGCGCAGACGTACACAGCTTTCCCAGCGGGCACGGCGCACGGGTGGGTGTCATCCTCGTCTGGGCGGAAGCGCTTTGGCCCGGAGCGGGCTGGCTGGCCCCGCTGATCGGGCTGTGGATCGGTTGGGCCCGGGTGGCGATGGGCATCCACTACGTGGGGGATGTGTTGGCGGGGATCGCGTGGGGGTGGGGGATGGGGTGGCTGACTCATAGAAACGTGAAACGTGAAACGTGAGATCGAACGGCGATCTCACGTTTCACGTTTCATTCCCTGTCGGGGACAACTACCCAATATCCAATATCTGATACCCTACCCTGCCTGCTTCGCCTTCTCTTCCTCCACCAGCACCCGGCGCAGGATTTTACCTACCTGGCTCTTGGGCAGTTCGCTGCGGAAGTCCACGAAGACCGGCACTTTGTAGGGGGCCAGGTTCTCTTTGCAGAAGTCGCGGATTTCGTCCACTGAACTGCTCTGGCCTTCCTTCAGGACGACATACGCCTTCACTGTCTCGCCCCGCCGGGGATCGGGCACACCGGCCACCACCGCTTCCTGCACCTTCGGGTGCATATAAAGCACCTCTTCCACCTCCCGCGGCACGATATTGAAACCGCTGGCGATGATCAGGTCCTTCTTGCGGTCCACAATGTAGAAGCAGCCGTCAGCGTCCATCTTGGCGATGTCGCCGCTGTGGAACCAGCCATCGCTGTCGATGACTTTGGCGGTCTCGTCCTCCCGCTGCCAGTAGCCCGCCATCACTTGGGGGCCTTTGATCACCAGCTCGCCTTCGCTCCCCGGCTGCACCAGATCGTAGCCGCCATCTTCCCGTTGTTCCAGGGAGACAATCGCCACCTGTGTGGAGGGCACGGGCAACCCGATGGAACCGGCCTTGCGCAGGCCGTTGAGGGGGTTGGCGCAGGCCACCGGCGAAGTCTCGGTCAGGCCATAGCC
>JACQGT010000476.1 GCA_016199425.1 Chloroflexota bacterium | reverse complement strand
GTGTGGAGCTGCTCCTGCGCCGCACGAAACCGGGCTACTATCCCCCCTTCCAACTGGTGGACTACACGGCCAATGTGGAGCATCGAGAAGGGCGGGGGATGTTTGCCGAGGCGACGGTGAAGGTGAAGGTCTGCAACGAAATTTATCACGAAGTCTCCGAGGGCAACGGCCCGGTCAACGCGCTGGACCTGGCCCTGCGCAAGGCCATCCGCCGGGTCTACCCCACCCTGGACAGGATGAGTCTGAAGGATTACAAAGTGCGTATTCTGGACAGCCAGAGCGCGACCGGCGCCCGGGTGCGGGTACTCATCGACAGCACAGACGGCGAGCGCAGTTGGGGCACAGTCGGAGCCAGCGGCAATATCATCGAGGCCAGTTGGCGTGCCCTGAGTGATTCCTTCGAGTATTTTCTACTGACCGATGAGGAGACGGAGTACAGCGGCGTGGGAGAAGATGCAGAGCCGCTGGAGATGATTCAGACGGGGGTGGGGGTAGCTTGAAAATGAAGGGATGAAGGGATGATGCATCATCCCTTCATCCCTTCATCCCTTCTCTTGTCCCCAAAGCCTTTGCAACGGAAACCGGAAACCCGGCAGCACATCTTCCCCGTCCAGCGTATCCGTTGCTTGCAGAACGTTGGCTGTGCCGTCGGGCCGGTAAATAGTGACGGTGCGGGTTCTCGGCTCCACCACCCAGACCAGTTGCGTGCCGTGGGAGAGCCAATCCTGCACTTTGTCCTGTACTTCGTCGGCCCGGTCGTTGGGGGAGACGACTTCCACGGCCAGATCGGGTGCGCCGGGAAAGTACTTGCCCGCTAATTTGCCCTTCACTCGCTCGTCGCGCACAAACCCTACGTCCGGCGCCCGCACCAGGTCAGGATTGCTCTCCAGCAAAAATCCCGTTTCCGCGGCAAATACATAACCGAGGAGATGATCTTCCGCATAGATGTGCATTCTTGCATTCACGCTGGATGTCATAAATCCATGTTCATCGCCAGCAGGGGGCATAGTTCGCACCTTTCCGTGAATGAGTTCGTAACGGTTTTCGTCTCGGGCTGAAATCTCCAACAACTCGTCGGCGGTGACGAGCCACTCCGTCTCTGGCCCTATTTCTAATTCCAAGACCGGCATCAATTCCTGCATGGCAACTGGCATTCTGCACCTCCCATCGGAGAAATCAACAAACACTGACGCCATCATAACACGCACGGCGCGTAGAGGCAAGCGTTTTGCCAATACGATGCGTGTGCCGGAAAAAGCGTTTTCTGCTATACTGGCAACGGAACTTTGGCAACCACCCCCACAACAAATCGCCCTAAAGGAGAAACCCAAATGGCAGGCACAAACGGCGCGACGGCCACCGCAGCCAAACTCAACAGATACAGCAGCCAACTGACGCAGGTCCAGTCTCAGGTGGGAAGTCAGGCCATGCTCTACGGCGTGGGACTGACCGACGAGGATATGCAGAAGGCCCAGGTCGGCATTGCGTCCATGGGCTGGGAGGGCAACACCTGCAATATGCACCTGAACGCCCTGGCCCGCCGGGTGAAGATCGGCGTGGAGGAGGCCGGGCTGGTCGGGCTGGTCTTCCACACCATCGGCGTCAGCGACGGCATCAGTATGGGCACCGCGGGGATGAAGTATTCCCTCGTCTCGCGGGATGTCATCGCCGACTCCATCGAAACGGTGATGGGCGCGCAGTGGTACGACGCCAACATCTCCCTGCCCGGCTGTGACAAAAATATGCCCGGCGTGCTGATGGCCATGGCCCGCCTCAACCGGCCCAGCCTGATGATCTACGGCGGCACGATTCGCCCTGGCTGGCTTAACGGCAAGAAACTGGACATTGTGTCGGCTTTTGAAGCCTACGGGCAATATCTGGCCGAAGACATCAATGCCGAAGAGCTGCAGGCTGTCCTGCAGAACGCCTGCCCCGGCGAAGGCGCCTGCGGCGGAATGTACACAGCCAACACAATGGCCTCGGCCATCGAATCCCTGGGCATGAGCCTGCCCTACAGTTCCTCCTACCCGGCCACCAGCGCGGGCAAGCAGCGGGAATGCGCCGAGGCGGGCGCGGCCATCCGCACGCTTCTCGAATTGGACCTGAAGCCCCGTGATATTATGACCCGCAAAGCCTTCGAAAATGCCATCGCCGTGGCCGTGGCCCTGGGCGGATCGACGAATGCCGTACTCCATCTGCTCGCCATTGCCCGGGCCGCCGAGATTCCCCTGACCATCGACGACTTCCAGGAGGTCTCCAACCGCACGCCCCTGCTGGCGGACCTGAAGCCCAGCGGACCCTATGTGATGGAAGACCTGGACGAAGTGGGCGGCGTGCCTGCCGTGCAGAAGCTGCTCCTGCGCGAAGGACTGCTGCATGGCGACTGCATGACCGTCACCGGCAAGACACTGGCCGAGAATCTGGAAAGTGTACCCGATCTGGCCGCGGGGCAGAAGATTGTCATGCCGGTCAGCCAGGCGCTGAAAGCGACCGGCCACCTGCAAATTCTCTACGGCAATCTGGCCGAGCAGGGCGCGGTGGCGAAGATCACCGGCAAAGAAGGCACCCGTTTCTCCGGGCCAGCCATCTGCTACGACTCGGAAGAGGAGACGCTGGCCGGTATCCAGAACGGAGAAGTGCAGGCCGGCCAGGTCGTCGTCATCCGCTACGAGGGGCCGAAGGGCGGGCCGGGGATGCGGGAGATGCTCTCCGTTACTTCGGCCATTATGGGCGTGGGCCTGGGCAAGAGTGTGGCGCTGATCACCGACGGCCGCTTCTCCGGCGGCACCCACGGCTTCGTCGTCGGACACATCACCCCGGAAGCCCAGGAGGGCGGGCTGCTGGCATTGATACACAACGGGGATACCGTCACAATCGACGCCGACAACAATCTGTTGACTCTGGATGTGGCCGAAGCGGAGATCGCCCGGCGGCGATCTGCCTGGCAGAAGCCCGCCTACAAAGTCTCCCGCGGCGTGCTCTGGAAATACATCAAATCCGTTTCCAATGCGTCCGAGGGGTGTGTGACCGACGCATAATGTAGGGCGGATTGGGGTGCCTTTAGCCGGGGTTTCTAGCCCATGCGGACTTTTCTAAAATGGGCGGGCAACAAACAGCGCATCGTTGACCGCATCGCCGCGCTCCTGCCCGCGGGCCAGCGGCTGGTCGAACCTTTTATCGGTTCCGGCGCGGTCTTTCTCAACACCGATTATCCCGCCTATCGCCTGGCCGACGCCAACGGCGATCTGATCGATCTCTACACCCGTTTGCAAAGGGAGGGCAGGGATTTCATCGACTTCTGCCGCAGCCTTTTCGTGGCGCAGAACAACACGCCCGCTGCCTTTTATGCCCTGCGCAGCACCTTCAACGAGACGAGCGACTCCAGGCTGAAATCGGCCCTCTTCCTCTACCTGAACCGTTACGGCTATAACGGCCTCTGCCGCTACAATGCCAGCGGCGGTTTCAATGTCCCCTTTGGCCGTTACAAAAAGCCCTACTTTCCCCAGGTAGAGATGGAAGCCTTCTGGCGCGAATCCCAAACGGCCCAGTTCTGCCGCGCGGATTTTGTAACGACAATACAGGCCGCTCGTCCAGGGGCGAATTTCCTACGATGGGGCGGATTTGCAATTCGCCCCAGGACGAGCGGCCAGTATTGTCGTTACAAAAAACCCGCGGCAGAACAGGGCCGTTTGGGATTAGCGCCAAAAAGC
>JACQGT010000041.1 GCA_016199425.1 Chloroflexota bacterium | reverse complement strand
GAAATATCCAATACCCAATATCTCAATACCTAAATACCCAATATCTCCCCCCGCAACTCGTCAATCTGCCCGGCCAGCTTTGGCTCTCGTCCCGCTCCCAGACGGCGCAAGCGGTGCTTGCGAAAGGCGATTTCCACGGCCTGCTGCAATCGCCTGGCCTGCGCTTTGTTTCTGCGCGCATCCAGCAGTGGGGAACGTCGCCAGCCGCCGACCAGTGAATCGTACTCGGCCTGGGAGAGCAGCACCCCCACTTCGTCCCGCAGTTCGTCACGCAGCCAGCCGTGTTCCTGCCGCCAGGTGAGCAGCACGGCGATACCGATCAGGGCAACGCCTCCTACCGCCAACCCCAGACTGAGAACGATGCCCAGGCTATTGACGCTGGAGATGCTGGCGCCCAGATTGTGCAGGGCGTGGGCAGCGACCGCAGCCGCAAAACCGGCGACTATCCAGAAGCGAGCGGCACGCGGGCTGTGGGCGTGGCGGGCCAGCCCCAGACCGATACCGAAGAGACCCGTATAGAGCGCGTGGTTCAGCCCGAAGATGACGGCGCGCAGGAAGATCAGCACCGTCAGATCGACAAAACCGCCTTCGCTAAATGCACCAATGAAGTAGAAAAAGTTCTCGGTCATGGCAAAACCGAAGCCGATGAGCGCGCCGTAAGTTATCCCGTCCAGCACCCCGTCGAACTCATTGCGCATGAATTTGTAGATGGCGAAGAGCGCCGCGCCTTTGGCGATCTCCTCCACGAAAGGGGCCACCAGCGCCGACTCCACAATCGCCGCGGTCAGGCTGCCCGGATCGCCCACGAAGGGGATGCCGATGACCAGTTCCCCGAAGAGGCTGGTCACCACCGCCGGGATAGCCCCCCACAGAAAGGCGACAATCCCCATCCAAACTGGTTCCCGTTCGTAGCGGTCGGCCAGATAGAAAGCAAGCGCGTAGAAAAAGGTGGGGACCACAGCCGCGGCCAGGCTGATGATGAGACCGATGAGGGTGGTGAGCATAAAGGTATTTCCCCGGGTATTGATATGTACCCCAGGAAACGTGAGGTGTGAAACGTGAGATCGAACGGTACTCTCACGTTTCACGTTTCACGTTTCCGGTCACAAGAATGACCTGATAGTCCGTTCTCTTACGGTCTCAGCAGCACCTTCGACACATCCCCCGGCGCGTCGATCAGCCGGTCGAACCACGCGCCGCCTTCGGACAGGGGAGCCTCGACAATCCACGGGTCCAGGCGCATATCCCCCCGTTCCAGCACAGCCAGGGCCTCGGCGAAGTTGGCCGGGGAGTAGGCAAAGCTGCCCCGCACGACAATTTCCCGGCGGATGATGTCGGCCGCGGGCATTTCGCTCACCTCTTCGTGCAGACCGCTGAGGACGACTGTGCCTGTGGGTTGGGTGGCGGAGATGCACTGGCGGCGAGTGACTGCCGAGCCGACCGCATCCACGGCCATAGCCGCGCCGTCGCCCGTGGCCTCTTTCACCGTCTGTACCACATCCACCTGGCGGGGGGCCAGGGGTGTGCCGCCCAGCGCCTCCCCCATTGCCAACCGCTCTCCGTCCAGATCGGCGATAAAGACTTCCCGCACCCCCTTCAAGCGCAAAGCCTGCAAGGCCAGCAGCCCAATCGGGCCTGCGCCGATAATCAGACAGGTTTGCCCGTCCACCTCGCCCGCCAGCTCACCGATGCGCACACCGCAGGCCGTCGGCTCGGTCAGGCTGCCCGTGCGCAGAGACATCCCCGCGGGCAGGCG
Source organism: Chloroflexota bacterium (assembly GCA_016199425.1). Taxonomy (GTDB): domain Bacteria; phylum Chloroflexota; class Anaerolineae; order Caldilineales; family Caldilineaceae; genus JACQGT01. The sequence goes on along the minus strand of JACQGT010000041.1, from coordinate 5,260 downwards.
GGTGACGGTCTTGGCGGGCACGGCCACAAATTCCGCATACGCGCCGGGCCGGTGCGCACCGATTAGCCTGCGGCTGGGGCAGAGCTGGTCCAGCCCCCGGCGCTGCCAAACGCTGTCGGCTGTGCAAAAGAGGGGGTTGACCGTCACCGCCGCGCCCACGGCCAGGGCCGGGTTGACTGTCGTGGCCTGCTCGCCCATCTCCACAATCTCGCCGGAAAATTCGTGTCCCATCACCAGCGGGGGGACGCGCAGCGCGTTGTGGCCCAGATAGCCGCTCAGTTCCGAGCCGCAGATGCCGCCGTAGGCCACGCGAATCAGCACTTCGTCCGGCGGGATGGTGGGCATAGGCGTCTCGCGCAGGGCCATTACCCGAGGCGCTTCCCAGACCAGTGATTTCATCGAAGGTTTCCTTTCGGAGAAGATATAGAACGCGGCACCCAAAGGGTACCCGGCAGATTGGGCGGATCACAGCGGATAAGAGATTGGACACGGATTGACAGGATTTTCAGGATCAGAGAAAGAGCAATCCTGTGAATCCTGAAAATCCGCGTCCAAAAAATTGCTGCGTCTCTATTGTAGACGGGGTTGGGATTTTGGGCAATGTAGGGCGGAATGCCATTCCGCCCTACGCGACGACGAAAGTGTACGTGCCCGATCCGATTTGGACGAGAAGTTCGCCGTTGCTCTGCCGGATGGACTGCACGCCGGGCGCCTCGGCCAGGGGTAGGCCGCTTTCGGTCACCTGTTGCGCGGACGCCGCGGGCAGGTAAACTGTGGCGCGTGCGTTGGCTGGAACAGTAACCGAGAGGTGAAAGCTGCCCTCTTCCTGCCGCCAGTCGCTGATCACTTTGCCGTAGACAGATTCGTACTCGGCTTTGGCCCAGGTCAAATCACCGCCGGGCTGGGGGCGGATGAACGAATGTTTGTAGGCGGGCGCGGCCGGGTCCACATCCAGACCGGCCACGACCCGGTAGAGCCAGTGGCCGATGGAGCCGTAGGCGTAGTGGTTGAAGGAATTCATCTCCGGCGTTTGGAACGAGCCATCGGGTTTCAGGCTGTCCCAGCGCTCCCACATCGTCGTCGCGCCGTTTTTCACCTGATAGAGCCAGCCGGGGAAGCTATCCTGCAGGAGCAGATCGTAAGCTGTGTCCAGTTTGCCGTTGTCTGAAAGGGCGTGGGAGAGACGGGGCGCGCCGATAAAGCCGGTGGAAAGGTGGTTTTTGCGCTGGCAGATGTCGGCGACCAGCCGATTGGCGGCCTGGGCGCGCAGTTGTTGGGGCAGCAGATCGAAGGCCAGGGCCAGTACATAGGCCGTCTGCTGGCCGCCGTCGATGCGCCCGTTGGGGGTCATATACTCCCGGCAGAAGGCGTGGGCGACCAGCGCGGCCAGCTCCCGGTATGCGCCCGCATCTGCGCGCTTGCCCAATACAGCCGCAATTTGCCCCAGCAGCCGGGCCGAGTGGGCGAAAAAGGCCGTCGCCAGCATCCCGTTGCTGCTGGGCGCATCGCTGTTGAGCCAGTCGCCGAAGTGGAAGCCGTCGGGCACGGGTTTGTCCGCCAGCAGATCGTCCCCCGCGTAGCCGCGCACAAAGTCCACATAGACCTGGAGTTGGGAGTAATAGCGTTCCAGCAGGCGGGTGTCGCCGTAGATTGTATAGAGCGCCCACAGACCGATGATGGAAACGTCACCCCAGGCGCAGGCACCGAACATAAAGTCTGGCAAAATGTGGGGGGAGACGTGGGGATAGGCCCCGTCGGCCCGCTGATCCGCGTTCAGATCGCCAAACCATTTGGTAAAGAAGGCCGATACATCCAGATTGAAGGCCGCAGTGGGCAAAAATGCCTCCACATCGCCGGTCCAGCCCAGTCGCTCGTCCCGCTGGGGGCAGTCAGTGGGCACATCCAGAAAGTTGCCTTTTTGCCCCCACAGGATATTGTGCTGCAACTGGTTGACGTCCGGGTTGGAGCATTCAAATATACCTGTCGGCGTCAGGTCCGAGTGGAGGACAACGCCCGTCACCGAATCGCCGGTGATAGGGCCAGGATAGCCGCTTAGTTCGATGTAGCGAAAGCCCTGGAAGGTGAAGGTCGGTTCGTAGACCTCCTCGCCGCCGCCTCTCAGGGTGTAGTGGTTGGTCTGCCTGGCCGTGCGCAGATTCTCTACGTAAAAATTTCCTTCCCGGTCCAGCACTTCGGCGTGACGGATGGTGACTGTCTGTCCCGCCTCGCCCGTTACCCGCAAGCGCACCCAGCCGGTGAGAAGCTGGCCGAAATCCACAATCGTCGTGCCGTCGGGCCGGGGGGTGATGGAGAGGGGCGCGAACTCTTCCTGGCGGCGCACGGGGGGCGCAACCGAGCCGATGAGCGTATCTGTGGGTGCATCCAATGGCAGAACACCCGCCCAGCCGCTGTCATCGAAGCCGGGCGCGTCCCAGCCGGGCTGCTCCAGGCGGGCGTCGTAGCTCTCGCCGTCGTAGATGTCCGCGGCGCGGATGGCTCCCTCTGCGGCGCGCCATTTCTCGTCGCTGGTGACGATCTCCGTCTCTCCATTCGCATAGCGAATATGCAACTCGGCCAACAGCCCCAGTTTGTCGCCGTAGAGGTTGCGTTTGCCTTCCCAGCCCAATCTGCCTCGATACCAGCCGTCGCCCAGCATCACGCTCAGGGCATTGTTGCCTTCTTGCAGCAGATCAGTCACGTCGTAGACCTGATATTGCAGCCGTTTGCCGTAGCTGGTCCAGCCGGGGGTAAAGAGAGCGTCGGTAATCGGCTGGCCGTTGATGCGAGCTTCGTATAGCCCGCGGGCGGTGATGTAGAGGCGGGCCGCGGCGACGGGGCCGCTTGTGGCAAATTCCCGGCGCAGCAGGGGAGCCGGACTGGCTATGCTGGTGTCATCGGGCAAATCGGGAGTAATCCACCCGGCGCGCCAGTTGGCGGGCGAGAGCAGCCCCGTCTCCCACCAGGCAGCTTCGCTCCAGCCGGAGTCATTGCCCGTGTCATCCCAGACCCGCGCCTGCCAGAAGTAGCGGGTGGACGGGGCCAGGTCCGGCCCCGCGTAGGCAATGTGCTGGGAACGATCCGACGCAATCTGGCCGGAGTCCCAGAGAGGCGTGTCCAGTTCGCTTTTGCTCTGCACCACCCGCACCTGCCAGGCGCGCTGCATTGCGCCGCGGCGTGGGCAGAGCAATTGCCAGCCAAAGCGGGGGTGGATTTCGTCCAGCCCCAGCGGATTTTCCAGATATTCGCAGCGCAGCCGGTGAACGGTCAGTGGGGGAGTCATAGGTGTCCTTGTGTTTGATGGGTGTGGAGGAGTGAGCAGTTATTAGTGAACAGTTATCAGTAAGCAGTTATCAGTTCCCACGCCACGGGGGATGAGAATCCGTGAGAATCCGTGAGAATCCGTGTCCTTATTTTCAAGCCAGTGAGCACGTGCCCAACTGTTTACTGATAACTGCTTACTGATAACTTACTATTTTGTCGCGCCCGTCGAACTGCGAATGATCAACTCCGCCTCGATCTGCACCCGGCGGATGGGCCGGCCTGGCTGGCGGATGCGCTCCACGGCCAGGCTGGCGGCCTGGCGGCCCAATGCGTAGCCGTTGGAGCGCACGGACGTCAGGGGCGGATTGAGGTAGGCCGCCATCTCCGTGTCGTCAAAGCTGGCGATGGAGATGTCCTCTGGCACACGCAGACCCCGCTCACCCACGGCCCGCAACGCGCCGATGGCCAGCCAGTCGTTGATGACCAACAGCGCGCTGGGCCGGGGCGTGCGTTCCAGCAGGCGGCACGCGGCCTGGTAGCCGTCCTCAATGCGCGGGCCAGAGTAGTCGATCAGCGATGGGTCTACGGGGAGGCCTGCCACGGCCAGACTCTCCTGATAGACGGCCATGCGGTTGGTCGCCAACTCTTTGCTGCCCACGCCAAAGATGAAGCCGATGCGGGTATGTCCCAGCCCCAGCAGATGGGCCATCATCCGGGCCGTGGCGTTGCGATAGGTGGCTATCACCGCGTCCACATTGAATGAGGTATTGCCCAGGGTGACAACCGGGTAGCCGTTGGCGGCCAGTTGGGTGAGAGTGGCTTTGGACTGTTCCAGGAAGGAAAGGGTCAGAATCAGCGCGTCCACGCGCCGGCCCGATAGACCGGCCAGGGTTTGCGCTTCCCGTTCCGGGTCCAAAGAAGTGCTGGTCAGCAACAGGTCATAGCCCTGCTCACGCACGCTGTCTTCCACGCCCTGGACAATACTCCAATAGTGGGGGTTGTGCAGGTCGGGGATGAGCAGACCGACGGTGTTGGAACCGCCAGAGCGCAGGGAGCGGGCGCGGGCGTCGGGTGCGTAGTTCAGGTGGGCCACGGCATCCAGCACCCGGGCGCGGGTCTCGGCAGAGATGGACACATCGGCGCTGCCATTGACCACATAGGAAACCGTGGCTCTGGAGACACCGGCCAGTTTGGCTACGTCGCTTTGGGTGGGGCGTTTCACGTGGTTTTGCTTTCTGTCATGAAAATTAAGGACACGGATGCCACGGATTGTACGGATTCACACGGATAAAATCTGCGAAAATCTGTCGGGTGCCCCCTGGGCGCTGCGTTCTGATTTTCGTTGCTATCAGTACACGCCTGCGGCGCAAATCCTTGTATGACACGAGTAAGTGAATGGTAGCAGATATTTGCCGGTTGTCAAGGGATTTTGCAGGTTTGGCGTGTGAGAAATGGTATGGCAGCAGGGATCTGTGTGTACTGGAGCTGATCTGGTGCTTGACAGAGCGCAAGTTTATGATACAATCCATTTACACGCGTCAATTTCATTGTCTCCTATACATTCCACCCGTAAACGCAGCCTCATTCCGGGAATCGACCAGAGCAGGAGCGGAAGTGCCCTCATTGGCCTGGTTGATTCCCGGAATGGGTCAAGACCGCCCGCCGGTGAGTATTTTATCCGCCTCTGTCTTCCTGTGTTGTTACGCGCTGCTTTTCAGCGCCTTTCCCATCATTCTCATCTACGCCCTGCTCCAACGCTGGTTTATGAAGGGGATTACCGAGGGCGCGATCAAATTATGAGGCGACCCCGGCCTCTTTTTTGACGTTTGTATACTTGTATCCGAATCAGTTATAATCGGATTTGCTTCGCTAAGGTTTTTGGTGACACGATTTTTTCAAGCGTTGACAAATCAGATAATCGGCGATTCAGTGGCAGTTTGTCAATAGACTTGGTGCGAAATAAGGTGAGTAAGTAAAATCAAAGGTTGAGTAGAAAATT
>JACQGT010000489.1 GCA_016199425.1 Chloroflexota bacterium | reverse complement strand
GACGACGGTCGGCGCCACCCGTGATACGGGAACGTACCCCTACGGCCTGGACCGTCAGGGTAGCACGGGGGCCGTCGTCGAACACTCGGGTCCCCAAAATACGCTGGACGTGGAACGAATCCGCCCGCCTCAGCAGCCCCCGCAGCCCCCGGAGACCTTTGCCCTCGCCGCCACGACCGCCACGCCTGAGGGTTGGCCGGGCGTGTACGCCACGGAACGGATTACCTACACCATCAGCTTGAGTTGGCAGGGAGAAGAGGAAGCCCTCATCCAGGTGAGCGATCGCATCCCCCTGGGCGCCTCGCTGGTCGCGGGCAGCCTGTCGTGGGGGCCGTACATCACCCGTTGTCAGTATAACCCCGGGCCCCGCAGCGTGACGTGCAACGGCAAGTTCCCGGGTACGGGTGTGGGACTAGGCACTTATGTGCGCTTTGTCGTGACCACCGACTGTGAGATCGGCGCCTGGCGCGCCGCAGGCTTCCTCAACCGGGCCGCAGTCAATATTGGGGAGTACCAGTTCTTCCTCCAAACACGCACCGGCGAGAAGATGCCCTTCCACCTGCGGCCTTCCGCCAGCGGATTCATCCCTGGCCTCCTCCCACGACGGCACAATGTTCTGCTCTACACGGTTCCCAAGGGGGACGAGTCGGAAGCGCTCCTGCGGGACTGCACCCTGGACTTCTACGTGGTGGCCGACGACGATAGGAACCACCCCCACAAAATGCAAAACGATGGACAGGGCCCTGATCTTCACGCCGGGGACCTGCATCACTCCCTGTGGTTCACACCGACCGCCGACATCCAGGAGACTCTGGACCTCTACGTGGTCCAGACAGGCCTTCCCTTCGCCGATGCCGTGCTCGCTGATACCCTGATGCTCGAACCGCGTCTTCCCCGGTTGGTCGTCTTGACCGACTTCCGGGCGCTCTTCGACGAATTTCACGAGGTCAGCCAGAGGTACCCTAGCAACCAGCGTGATCCCCAGATCAAGGATCAGAACCAGAACCGTATCCTGGACTATTACGACCTGGTGGAACGCATCCGGGAGTATGCGGACGCGCATGCTGGCGTCGTCGTGGACGTGCGCCGCAATGCCTACGTCGACCCGGCGGTGGACTACTATGCTGACACCCTGACCCGAGTCCTCATGGGTTGGGACATTGATGCCCTCGTGTCCGCGCTCCCCCGGTCGTCCGTCAAATCCGTCGCCATCGTGGGCACCGATGGCGTGGTGCCCTACCTGCGAGCGCCGGCCAGCGAGGGCGCGGCCGACGAAACCAGGTTCCCCAGAATCGAGGCGGACAATACGAGGAACCCCACCCTGGCCGACATTGCGGATCCGGCCTACTACGGCAAGGGGCGCTGGATGAGCGACGCGCAGTACGGCACGTTCGACCTCTTTCGCTCTTTGCCCGATGTGCTGCGCCTGGACATGGCGGTGGGCCGCGTCTTCCGGGACTTCCCGCTGGATCTGATCGCCCTGATCGACCGTCAGGAGCAGCCCTTGTACCTGCACAAGGATTTCAGCCGCGCCTGGGCCATGGAGACGAAGAATGATTACGTCGATTTCGAGGAACTCGTCGAGGAGTTTGTGCTGCCGGCCCTGAGAGGCCATTACGGCCCCGGCTACACCACTCGCCTGAACTGGCGGCCAAGCAGAATGCCAGGGTATCCCAGGTTTGCGTATGGGGCGTACTGGCTAAGCGGCAACCGGCTGCTGAGACCAGATGACGAGTATTGGCAACCGGAAGACATCAAGGACAGGGTGAGAACTGACTCAGATCTGCTGATCTTCATCGGCCATGGCAACGGGAAGGGCGTGAGTGATGGGGAGGGGGAAAGCTTCATTGGTCGCGGCGATCTTGCGGCTGGGATTGTCGCCGGACCGGCCATCTCCCACTTTGGATTGGTGATCTCCTCAGGCTGCCACACCGGTCTGTTGCCGGCCTTCCGAGACTCGCCGACCTGGCGGCAAAACTGGCTCTCCAACGCCGTCCTGGATGCCAACGCCGCCCTGATCGCGGCGACGTCATACGACGTCAGCGCGTCCTTTCTCGGCGTCCAGTTGGACGTCTACCACGACCAGATGCGACGCCTGGTCCTGGAACGCCTGTTTAACGACCGCTACCCGACCATCGGGGATGTGCTGGTGGCCGCCAATCGCAGCTACGGACTGCGCAGGACAGGCGGCGATGACAACGACATCCGCACCCTCTACACCGTCAACCTCATCGGCCTGCCCACGCAACCGGTTGACCGGGGCTATGGCAACCGGCCAGGTCAGGCCGCGACGCTCCATCAGGGCGTCTCTGCGCAGACGACCGCCGCCGGGCAGACGACGCACACCGCCACCCGCTCCGTGGTCATCCCCCACTTCGAGGCGCTGACGGATGCCCAGGGGCGCGTCGGCTTCACCATCCCGCACAACGGCGGCCTGGATGGCGAGAGCGGCGCGCCGGGCCTGCCGGTCGTGCGGCACTCCTACCCCCTGCCCCTGGCGGCCACCGCGGTCGACGTCACTCTGACCGATACCGAGTTCCGGGACTACGGCGCCCCCGTGCAGATGATCCCCACCGTCCTGATAGAGAAGTCCTGGGGCCCGCAGCCGGGCAGCGCCGCCCTCACCAACCCGTACCCCCAGACCCTGCTGCGCCACAGGATCTACACCGACGCTGGCGGCCTGCGCCTGGACGTGGAACTGATCCCGCTCCAGTACAATCCCGAGAGCGGCCAGGTCACCCTCTACGACCGCATGGACTACCGCATCACCTACAACGCGCCTGCGACTTACACCGTCCAGGGCGTCGTGGTCAACAACGGCGCTCCGGTGGCCGTGGACCAGGACGACCTGCCCATCGGCGTGACGGTGGACGCCGTCCAACCGTTCAGCGGCGCCCTTGCGTGGCAGATCCTGGATGGGTCGGGGGTTCTGCTGGATGCGGGCGCCGGTGCGGTCGCCCTCGACGCCGGCGTCTCCCGGGTGGATCTGGCCGGTGAGGCCCTGGGCTGGGCACCCGGCCCCAAGCAGGTGCTGGTCAGCCTCTCCAGCGCTGAGAACATCACCCAGACAAGCGTCGTCGTGGCCGGGGGCCAGGCCATCTTCACCGTTCAGGGCAACAGTCTGGAGCTGGATACCGACGGATCCACCTACGGCCGGGAAGCGACGTCCGCCACCCTGACGGCTGTGGTGCGCAATGAAACTGGCGCCCAGGTCTCCGGACAGGCCGGGGGCTTCACCTCCCAACTGGACGGAGATTCGCTGACTCTGACCTGGCGCGAGGGCAGCAGCTACACCGCCACCCTGGACCTGTCCACGATCCTTACCGGCCAGCACGCCCTCTCGGTCACCCTCAACGGGCAGGTGGCCGAAACCGGGGTCCTGGTAGACCGGGATCCGCCCACCTCCACGCTGGACAGTCCGGCCATCGTCTACACACCGGCCTTCACCGCCACCCTCTCGGGCGGCGACGATCTGAGCGGGGTGGACGTCTACCACGTGCAGTACCGGGCCGGGGCCAACGCCGCCTGGACCGATTGGCTGACCCGCACCACCGGCTACGACTACACCCACACGGGCTTGAACGATCTGACTCTCACCTTCGGCCCGACCAAACCGGTGGTGCTGGAAGCGGGCGCGACCTATTGCTTCCGCGTTCGGGCCACGGATAGGGCTGGTAATCAGGAGCCGGAGCACGCCCAACCCGATGGCTGCACACAATCCGCCGGGACAGAGCGCTTCGACATCTACCTGCCGCTGCTGGTGAGGCAGCTCGTCGAGGTGGGGCGCATCTATCTGCCGCTGCTGGTGAAGTGAGCGGCGTGGTTCTGAGTGGACCAACCGCCGACGATGTGGACAGCCGTTACACATTTACGGCCACGATCAGCCCCATCACAGCCCCGTCATCGCCTGGCCGATTCCCGGAATCGTAGACGATTACTTACTGATCACACACGCGAGGAGATCAACGATGAAGAACATCACTCTGGCTTTGCAGACGTTGACGATTCTGCTGCTATGCGCCTTTTTGGCTGCGACGGCCACACCGGGCGCGCAGATCCAGACGAAGGGCGGACCGGTCGTTCCGGCTGCCCAGGCCAAAACCGCATTCGACGAGCCTGCCCCGGTCGAAATGCCGGCGACGCAGATGGAGCAAGCCGCTGTCGCGGTCACGACAATCACTTACACCTACGACGCCAACGGGTGGCTGGTGCGCGCCGATTACGGCAACGGGCGCGCCATCGCCTACACCTACGACGCCGGCGGCAATCTGACCGCGCGCGCGGTTGTCGTGGGTAGCCGGGTGCTCCTGCCGATGGTCAGGAAATGAGCTGGAAGCCGTGAAAGTCGATGGTGCGCAGCCAGGCGTGGAAGCTGGTCCATTTTGTGGACAGCACAGAAGGCCAGTTGTTCGATCTGGCGGCTGATCCGGGGGAGATTCATAACCGGTGGGACGATCCGGCCCAGGCGGACGAACTTCTGCAACTCAACGACGACCGTCTGATACCTTTCCTCCGCCAACTGCCCGGTTTTGTCAGCTACACCTACGGGCTGGACGCCGCCACCCGCCGCGGCATCTTCATCACCATTTGGGAGAGCAGAGAGGCAGCGGAAGGTTTCCGCACCGCGATGGGTGGGATGGTGCAGCACTTCCAGGCCGTCGGTCTACAGATCGATCCCTCCCAGGTCTATGCGGTGGTACGGCAGATTCCATGACTGGGAAGCACTGAGCAAGAGGGACGCAGATTTTCATGATTGAAATCGATCTGCGCTGATTCCAACAGATTGAATCCGTGTGAATCCGCCCCATCCGTGTCAATCCGTGTTCTTCTTTTCAAACTTTTCAAACCAGGAGGAACCAAAATGAGCCGCATTGACCGGGTTGAAATCCACGCTTTCCGTTTTCAGGTACAAAATTTGGGTCTGGGTGCGCATTCGGCAGCCGGGGTGGGCAATGTCATCTTCAAAGAGAACTCCACCTTCAGCGCCGAACGCTTTGCCGTGCGCATCCTCTGCGACGACGGCGCGGCGGGCGAGTACGTCACCCACTGGGTGGGCACGCCCTCCACGCTGGGCCAATGCGCGATGCTGGCCCCCAATCTCCTGGGCCGCGACCCGGAGCAGCGCGCCATCATCTACGACGACCTCAAACGGGAGGTGCGCGCCTATGACCACATGGGCCACGGCGCGCTGGACATCGCGCTCTGGGATTTGGCGGGCAAGAAGTACAACACCTCCGTAGCCCGGCTGCTGGGGGCCTACCGGGAGCGGCTGCCCGTCTATGCCAGCACCTATCACGGCCAAGTGGAAGCTGGCGGGTTGGACAATCCCGAAGCCTACGCCGAGTATGCGTTGGCCTGCCAAGAGGCGGGTTTTGTCGGTTTCAAAATCCACGGCTGGCACGACGGCAACGCAAAAAAGGAGGCAGTCACGGTTTTGGGTGTGCGCGCCGCGGTGGGGGATGGGATGCACCTGATGGTGGACCCGGCCTGCCAGTTGCGCACGTGGCTGGATGCGCTCTACGTGGGGCGGGCCTGCGACGAGGCGGGCTATCTCTGGTACGAGGATCCCTACCGGGACAGCGGTGTGGCCGTGGAAGGCCATCGCCGTCTGCGCGAGAAGTTGCAGACGCCAATTTTGGTCAGTGAGCACGTGCGCGGGGTGGAGCAGAAGGCCAACTTCCTGCTGGCCGGGGGCTGCGATCTGATCCACGCCGACCCGGAGTATGATCTGGGTATCACCGGCGCGCTCAAAATTGCCACCTTCTGCGAGGCGCTGGGGCTGGATGTGCAGTTACACGCCTGCGGGCCTGCCCACCGGGCTGTGCTGGCCGCGCTGCGCAACTCCCATTTCTACGAGATGGCGCTGATGGGGCCGGGTATGCCCAATCTCGCGCCGCCGGTCTATACCAACGGCTATTCGGACCAGCCCGAAGACCTGGCCGCCGACGGCACTGTGTCCGTGCCCGATGGGCCGGGTCTGGGGGTGGTCTATGACTGGGACTTTATCGAGCGCAACCGCACGGCGCTGCACATCTTTGCATAAGGAGGCATCCCATGAAAATCTACGATCTGCTCTTGCGCGACTGCAAATAGTCGTGTCTGCTACGATTATTGTGCCATCGTATCCCGCGTGTTGAAATACTGACGTCATCGCGTGATGGTTGGTAGATAGATAGTATAGTCCTCTGACGGTACGGTTGTGGGAGTAGGTGTCGGTGTAGGCGACTTTGTTGGCGTCGGCGTCGCTGTCGCAGTCGGTGTAGGCGACTTTGTTGCCGTTGGCGTCGGCGTGGACCCCAGCGTTGTTGGCGTAGGCGTCGGCGTAACGGTTGCCGTTGATGTCGGCGTAGGCGTCGCGGTCGGTTGCGCTTGGGCCTGCGCTTGCGTTACAGCCTGGGCAGAAGACGGCAGCGGTTGACGATAGCCAACATTGTCCGTAGCCACGCTGTAGAATCCGTAGGTGTGCGCATTCAGGCCCACAAAACTGGCGGATGTGGCTGTGATCGCCTCTTGCCAGAGCAGATAGGCCCCGGCGTTGTCCGCGGCATAGATGTCGTAGAAAGCGATGCCGGAGCCGGCCCCGTCGTCGCCAGCCCAATGGACCGTGAAAGTGATGGGGCTGGTGGCGGGCAAGGCTTGCACGCTGCTGCTGGGCGGACCGGCGTCGATGGTGTTCAACGCCTCTTTGGCCGGGTCGGTGCCCTGGCTGGGGTCGTGGGCGTCGACCTGATTGGTGGCGATGATCTCGCCAAAGTCGAAGCGGATCACAGCCACATTGCGAATCTCCACGCCTGTGGTCAGAGCTTCCTTGGCACGAATCGTGTAGCTGATCTGCCCCTGACCCCGGCCCGTCTCATCCTCCGGGGGCAGAAAGCCGGTCAGCGCATCGGGTGGCAGAGAGGTGAGGGGGTCTAGGGATTGGAAGCTGGCATAGATTTCCCCGCTCTCGGAATAGAAGCCCAACTCGATTTCGACGACAAAATCACGCTCATTCAGGGTCATGGGTACGCTTGTGCGGTAATACTGTAAACCGGACGGCACGGCGATCAGCGTGTCGCCAAAACCAGCCTGGGTGAATTCCAGGCTGGACCAGTCCAGATTGGGATGCAGTTGGTCGGCGATATCCACTCGTTGGGCCGGCGCGCTGGCCTTGGGGTCATTCTCGAAATCAATGCGGTAGGCAAAAAGGCTGTCCGGGCGCAGATAGCCCTGGCTGCCATACCCGCCTGGCCCGATCTTCTGGTTGGGGTCGGTTGAACCGACACTGCCCGAATCTCCCCCACTGCCCGGTGGACAGGAGGAATTGTCTGGATCACAGGCGGGTGGATTCGGGTTCGAACCGCCGCCGGTACCACCGCCGCTCCCACCACCGGAACTGCCACCGCCAGCACTGTTCCCTCCTCCAGCTCCGTTCGCACCGTTACAGTCTGGGCCACTGCACTTTGGACCACTGCCAGCGTCGTTATTGTTCGGATCGTCACATCCAGAATAGTCACATACTTCGTCAGGATCCAGAAGACAGACTCCCCCTACAACAAGCGCACAAACGGCGCTATTACCAGGCCCGGCCGGTGGGAAAAAACCTAATCCTACGCATCCTGCACCAGCGGCAAAACATGAAACTTTCTGTTCAAACGGATGCAACGGCTTAGGAAGTTTATGCCCCGGCGGGTAGTAGCTAGGCATTGGTATTGGCGAATCGTGCAATCCGATCAGCCCACTCGGATCGATTCTTGAAATCGCATCATTTTTTACGTAGCGATACAGGTTGATATCTCTGCCTGCAAATCCAATGGGGTCAGCACTGATAAAACGGCCTTCCATAGCCCCGTAGTAGCGGGCGCGCATGAATTGTAATCCACTGGCTTCACGCATTACCCCCAACGCACCCACATATTCGAAGGCGTTGGCCATAGTCTCAACCGTGTTCAACTGGTCGCCAAAGGGTTCATAGACATATTTGTTGAGATAATCGTTTGCCTGCCCGGTAAGACCGGCTGTGGAACCCAAGGCATCGAAGTCGTAAAAGGCGGCAGCACCGTTGCTTGCGTCAGCCCGGCTAATCAGCCCCAGGCCGTGGGCGTAGTGGGCAATCGGATCGCCGCTACTGGTGTATTCACTGATCACGCTAGCCAGGCCGGTGGGATCGAGCAGATAGTCGGTCCGCTGCCCATTCTGGGTGCTGGCAACGCGATTGCCGAGGGGATCGTAGGTGTAGGTCCAGGCATCCGTGGGGCTGTTGACGCCGAACAGACGGTTGTCGTCGTTATAGGCATAGGTGGTTGTGCCACTGATCGCGTGTTTGGCAATCAGGTTGCCGTCGCGGTCGTAGTCGTAGGTGTCGTCGCCCACCTGGGTGTACTGGTTCATGCGGTTGGTCACGTATTGGGTCTCTGCGCCGTTGATCACCGTGCGAATGCGGTTGCCCACGGCGTCGTACTCGTATTCCAGCGCCTGATCCGGGATGTCAGGAACGGTGGAGTCGAAGGTGGCCTGGACGAGTTGGCCCAGGGCGTCGTAGGCGTAGCTCCACGCCCCGTCCAGCGTATCCATGGCGGTTCTGCGGCCCAACGCGTCGTAGGTGTAGTCGAAACGGCTATTTGTGCTGCCGTCCGGCGCGTGGTTGATCAGGTGCAACACCTGACCGGCTGCGTCGTAGGCGTATGTCGTGTAGGTAGCGTTGCCCAGGTCTTTGCGCGTCAGGCGGCCTGCGCTGTCGTAGGTGTAGGTGGCAAGCGGCGCATTGGCGCTGTCCTTGACGGTTGCCAGCTGGCCCGCCCCGTTGTAGGCGTAGCGCACGGTGAAACCGTCCTGATCGGCCATGGCTACCCGGCGTCCAGCCCCGTCATAGGTATAGGCCAGGAAGCGTCCACCCGGATAGCTGACACGGGTCAAGCGGTCACCGCTGTCGTAGGTGTAGGTTGTCGTGCCCGTGGCGTCTACTGTCGAGGTCAGATTGCCGCGTCCGTCGTAGGTGTAGCTGACCTGATCGCCGTTGGCATAGCGCTTGCTCGTCAACTGTCCAACACCGTTATAGGCGGCGTTGATCGTGTTTCCCCGGCGGTTGGTCAGGCTAAGCGGATTTCCCTGCCCATCGTAGGTCAGGCTCTCCACCGAATTGTCCTGATAGACGCTCGCTTTCACATTGCCCCGGTGATCATAGCCGAAACGGGTGGCGTTGTTGCGCGCATCGGTCACGACCTTCAGGTCGTTGTAGGCATCCGAATAGGCAAAGGCGGTAGTGCCGCCCAGGGGATCGATGTAACTGCGCACATTACCTTTTTTGTCATAGGTATAGAGGTGGTTTATCCCGCCGGCAGTGGTCAGACTGAGCAGATTGTATGTATTGTCATAGGCCATCTGACTGCTGTGGCCCAGGGGATCCTCGACTCGCACAGGCAGGCCGTTCTGATCATAGAAGATGCGCGCAGTGGCACCCGCGGCATCGGTGACGGCCACCCCGCCTGCGGAATCGAAGGCAAAGGTGAGCCGTTGGGCATCGCCGCTCAGGTAGGTGCTGTCCAGTCGTCCCCGCTCGTCGTAGGTGTAGTAGCGGGTGACGCCGCTGGGCGCTTGGATGGAGAGCAGGGCGTGCTCCCGGGCCGCGCCGTTGCCCGTGCTGTAGGTGTAGCGTGTGGTGCGTCCGTCGTAGGCCTGCACTTGGGTCAGGTGCTTGTCTGCATCGTAGGTATAGCGGGTCACACGGCCCTGGGAGTCGGTTACACTTTCGATCAGCCCAGCACCGCTGTAGGCGATCTGCAGGGACGGGCCAGAAGAATGGGCCAGAGCGGTCAAGCGGTCACCGGTGTAGCTGGCGGTGATGCGGTTGCCGTTGCGATCTTCGAGGAAATCAAACTTGCCATCAGAACGGTAGTGGCGCAGCGTACCGTCGGCCTCGCGCAGATCGTAGCTATTGGTGGGTGTTTTGATCAGGCTGGCGTAGTCGCCGGGCAGGGAGAAATAGCGTTTGGTGCTGCCAAAACTGCGTTCGTCCAGTTGGAAGCGGCGTTGGGAGCCACCGGGGCCGCGGAGGAAGAGAGTGCCATCCGCCTCTGTCTCCAATGAACTCTGCCATATCTGATACCAGCCCCGACCTAGCGGCCCCATCTGGTTGCGCCCGGTGATTGAGTTGGGAAAGAGACGGCTGAAGACGAGGGCTGGCCCCGTGGCCGGAAGCGCGGCGTCATACGCTTCGTCCAAAAGTTTGAGGGGATGAAGCGCACCGTTGGCCTGCATCAGCTCGAAGCCGAATAGTTGATCCATCGATACATCGTCTACATCCAGGCGGTGCAGATAGGCGGCATTGTCCGAGAGAACGCCGATATGATCGCCCCAGGTCGGTCCGCTGGACGCTACCAGATTGGCCCAGATTGGTTCCCAGGTGGCGGCGTCAACCCGCGCTGGGCGGGCATCGATCTTGACAGCCTCCCAGTCGGCCTGAGCGTTGTCATTGATAGTACTCACCGTAAGTAAGAAGTTGACATATACACCTATCCAGGGCCGCTGTTGTCCAGCATAGTAGACCGGCACTTTGGCCGACTCTCCCGGATGGAGTACGCCGGGGGTAGCGCCGCTGGCAAGAATCTGAATGCTATGGCTGAAACCGTCAGGAAGCGTGTCGGTCCAAAGACCCTGACTCACCCGGCTGGAATCTAGAGTAAAAAGACAATCGGGCGTGGCGTTCAAAACCAAAACCGGTGCTGGCATGGGCACATTGCCCCGGTTGGCATATTCGATATAGATTGTAGCCAGACCGTGTCGGCCCAGGATAGGAGGGAGTATAAGATTTGTCTCAAATCTGGGTTCGCCGCCGGCCACGACCGTGAGAGCGACCGGCAAGCGGGACGAAGCGCCACCACTCTTTATCACTTTTAGGCTGTAAATCCCAGCCGGTATCCCCTCTGGAAAATCTGCCGTGAGCCGCGACGGCGAATAAATTGTGAAGTTGGAAGCCGGGATCACACTACCCGTAGCGCCGACAAGCACTACTTCGGTAATCTCAGAAAAGCCTGCGCCGTTTACAGTCAGACTTGTTTTTGTACTATCACTTGCCCGATCCGGCGTCACTTCTGTAACAAATATCTCCGCCGTGTGCGCGACAAGCGTGTAGGTGTCTGTTATGGGTGCGGATTCAACATAGGCCAAAATATACCAATCACCCGACCCGGCCACGGGCGACAAAACCTGCTGGGTGGTGGTGTGGGGTGTAGTGTGGCGATAGTCGTAGTCAGAACGAGTGGGCGGCGCGCCGCGGCGCAGATAGAGTTCGGTGCGGGTTTGATCGATGTCGGCGTCCAACGTCACCAAGAGCGGCGTAGCCTGTGCGAGGTTCAGGCGGAAAGTCTGTGCCTGACCGGCACCAACGAAAGTGCCAGTATAGGGCTGATTTGTCGTGATGACCGTTTGGGTGGTTTCCTCCAGGCGAATCGCATAGTCCCCTGTCTGTCCGTCACTGCCAAATGCGGAGAGGACATATTTCCCGGATTGGGGAAGTGTGATCAGGGACGAATCGGTAGCCTGATTGTCGAAAAGGTTGCTTCCGTCGGGTGCGGTGAGGCGAAACAGCAGACCTGACGAGGTGCGGTTGATCAGGCGAAACCGAATCTGTTGACCGGCTACGGCTGCGAAGTTCCAGCGATCCACGCTGGACAGGCTGATGATACGCCCAAACACCTGTTGGTTGAAAGGCAAAATGGCCTCGCTGGCTTGCGAGCCGGATAGGGTCAATACGTAATTCCCTATTGCATCCGAATGGCCGGATGGGGCGCGCACACGGATGCTGTAGGTACCACTGCCCGGAAGGATAATGTTGCTTAGCACGACAGGCGCACCCGATTGGGTGTTGCTCTGGCTGGCCAGAGTGCCCACAAACGGTGCCACCAGGGAGACTTCTATCCAATCCAGATAGGGCGCGGCGGCTGTTCTGGCCCCATTGCTTCCAGGGTTTGCGAGGATAGAGATCGTGCGCCCGGCCTGACCGTAGAAGGTCCATTCATCCACTTCACCGCCCACTGCGATGGAACCGGCGACCGGGATGCCAAAAGAAATCGGTCCACTGTCCGTAAACAGTTCGACAGAGCCATTTTCGATCGTTCCATCGATCTGGGCTGCGCGCGCATAGACTTTGATACCGTTCATCTCCAACGTGCTGCCGGCAGGTACAACGAGCAGGTTGACGTAAATGGCCTCTAAACCAGCGCCGGGGCTGTTGTCATCCCAATCGACAAGCTGCACGCGTGCATCGGATTCCAGGATGAGCGAACCAATCACAAAATTATCGGAAAAGCCAGCAATGTCAAGCCCTTTGTCCGCACCCATGGCCTCAAGATTTCGCCACTCGCGCGCTGCATTGCGTTTGAAGCGCAGGCTACCGACGGTGATCATACGATTGGACTTGACTGTATTCCCACCAATACCCGCGTTAGGCACAAGAGTCCCCGAGGCTTGGACGAGTAGACCAGCTTCGCCGTCGACACGTAACGGTTTGTCTATCTCCATACTGCCGTTGTCGATGCGCAGCGTACCGGTGTTGGTGAAAGTGTCGGTGTTGTTGTTGGGCATAATGTAGAGAGTTTGGCCCGGCACATCGGCGATGATTGTGCCCTGGTTGACCACATCCATCTTGTTTCCAGAGACCTTTTCACCGATGGCACCATCCCCACCCCGGATGGTAATTCCCGGTCCAATCGTCAAAACACCTGCACCGTAAGCTAAGATGGAACGGCTAAGACGTGTGGTAGGGGTTGACTCAAAGCGAATTGTGCCGCTGCCACTGAGCGTCTGTGTACCTTCAACCTCTAGCTGACTGCCCTTGCCGCTCATACGAATCGTGCCATTGAGCGTCAATCCATTGGCAATCCGCACACTGGGGTAGTAATCAGCCACCAGTTCCATCTCACCGTTCAGTGTCACCCCCACCAGTCGATTGTTTGGACTATTTGACACCACCAGCCGCGCCCCATCCGCCGTACTCACCGTCCCACTCACGATCTCCCCTCCGTTCAAACGCCAATCTCCTGTGTTGGCGTCCAGGGCCAGAATTGTGTTCTCATTCTCCAGAACACCCACCAGATTGACTGTGCCCCCTGTGCGCTGGAAAGCGCCCAGATCGGCCAGGGAGAATGTTCCGCCCAGATTGACTGTCGCGGCGTTGGCTGTCATCGACTTCGTGTTGCGCCAATTGCCCAAGAGCGAGAGCGTAGCGCCGTTGGGCAGGGCAAGCGGCTGGTCAACTGTGTACTCGCCGTCCAATGTCAAGCGAAAGCCAGTCGGAATAGTCAGCGGCTGGTCCAGCACAAAGACGCCCTTGACGCTCAACTCGCCGCCGTTGGCTATCTGCATTGTCCCCAGATTGCCCTGGAGTTTGTCTATCGTCAGAATGCCGTTATCGACACGCAGCGTGCCCGTGTTGGTAAAGGTGTCGCTGTTGTTGTTGGGCATAATGAAAATGGCTCTGCCTGGCACATCGGCAATAATCGTGCCCTGGTTGACCACATTCATCTTCCTTTGATTAGATATCTTTTCACCGATGGCACCGTCCCCACCCCGGATGGTAATTCCCGGTCCGATGGTCAGCACGCCCTGGCTGTAGCCCGCCATGGACCGTCGCAGGCGTGTGCTGGGCGTTGACTCAAAGCGAATTGTGCCGCTGCCACTGAGCGTCTGTGTACCTTCAACCTCTATCCGACTCCCCTTGCCGCTCATACGAATCGTGCCGTTCAGCGTCAATCCATTGGCTATCCGCACACTGGCATAGTCGGTCCCTAGCTCTGTGTCACTGTTCAGTGTCACCCCCACCAGTCGGTTGTTCGGACTGTTTGACACCACCAGCCGCGCCCCACCAGCCGTGTTCACCGTCCCACTCACGATCTCCCCACCGTCCAACGTCATTTGGCGGTCGATCTGAATGTCAGTAGTGGTACTCAGCACACCGCCTGTATGTACTAAGTATGCGCCGATGTGTAAACTGTGGATCGCCGAAGTTCCGCTCCGATGGGTGACGGTAATTGTAGTGGGAGCATCAATGCAAACGTCATCGCTGGGTCCAGGCAGACTATTGGTACTCCAATTGCTGGCTTCATCCCAGAAACCATTGGCATTGGCAATCCAACTGATCGTGCAGTTGGCGTTGGTTGCGTCTTCGTCGGTTGCCGTGTTGGGAGAGCCGGTTTCTGCATCAGGAATAGTCTCATTCTGCTGGGTTGCGCTTCCCGCTTGAATCAGTGGCAGGAGCAATGGGGACGGGTTCCCGGCAGCCTCTCCTTCTTCTCCGGATGAATTGGTTTCTGGTTCAGCGGAATTCGCAAAATTAACGACTGGCAGAAAGAGAAGGATTGGCTGATCCTCGACAGGGGGCTGTTCTGGCAGGGGAGGCGTCTCCACCGGCGTCGGCTCATCTGCCTGTCGAGGTGTGTGGGCGATCTGTACCGCACTTTCGATAGGCAGAGGCTCAAGTGGAACGGTATAGAGCCTTGACGCGCGTCCGAAGCGCAATAGATTGTCTTGCAGATTGTCGGAACCGGGCGCGATTGAAGCATCGCCAACGGGGGTATTCGCGTCTGCTGACGTCATCAGGAAGCGCGCTTCTTCAGATTCTTCCGCCGCCGAAAAGACAGGAAGCGGATGGTTCGAATGCGAGCTGAGCAGTATACTTACACAGAGCAATAATCTGATGGTTTGATGAACAAGGGCGATGTGTGCTCGCATTTTTGTCTCCAAGATTCCCAATACAGATAGATGAGAGTACTATGGCTGACTTGCTGGTCCTGTGATGTGGGGAAGATAGATGCGCAAAGGTGTAATGAAAACAATAGATAAATATAGCAAAGCCAGCGTCCCTCAGCGTGTTCGCTACCGTTAATGGAGCGTGTTTTCTTGCCTTATGGAAAAGGTGTAGACAGATCGGCGCAAAGACCGAATCAGAAATCGGTATCGTACGGGCGAATTCTGTCAAGGATAACAGACCCAGCGATCCCAAAGCGATCCCTGAGCGATCCTCAACCAATCTTGCGTCGCCACAAACCGGCCACTGACCGCCGCTGATCCTTTACAGCGGCGGCCAGCACCTGTTCGACCTGTGGACAAACCTACTCTATCACCACAAGCGTTTCAAAAGCGTTCTGTCTCCAACCAAACCCCTACTTCACCACCACCGGCGCCATCAGATGCTCGTAAGGCGAGCCTTCCCACATAATGTACGGCCCGCCGGACATCGGATCCGTGGAGTAAAGCGCCGGGTCCAGGTCCCAGGGCACGACGAACATCACGTGGGGCGGGTCGATCAGCCACTCTTCGCCCGCGGGCGGCTCCGTCAGCGTGTAATCTGTGGCGCTGGCTGCGCTGCCGCCGCGCAGCATATACCCCACCCCCACGCCCGCGTAGACCGGGTCGCGGCCTTCCATTAGCTATCGGAATCGTCAATTGCTTGCTGGCCGTGCTTTTCCAACAACTTCGGGTGGGGCATGACATTGATACCGCTGCACCCGGCGCGGGTGCCGGGTGCAGCGGTTCGAGCTTGATCCTACCGGAAATCAAAGACCGCGTGGAAAGTCACATTGTCCGGGTTAATATCCCGGCGCAACGCCACGCCGCTCACATCCCGGAAGATGCCTGTGCCACCTATGACCGCCTTGGGTTGTGAATCCCGGCCTTGCAGGTGAATCTCGCCCAGACCGTCCAGTTCGTAGATCTGCTGGACAACCGCGTCACCCTCGGCGCTGCCGTCGTACTGCCAGCCCCAACAGCGGAAGATGCCGATGGGTTCAGCGTCATCTGGAGCCACACCGTCTGCATCCAGCGTGCCGTTGGGATAGATATTGCCCTCCAGATAGAAAGGCCCAGTCGGGAAGACATCCCCATCCGCCACCTCGCGCATGGCGTCGAAGGTGTCCAGGTCCGCGGCCACGTCGTAGCGCATGATGCCCCAGGCAGGTGTGGGGGCCGGCTCCAGCTCGCTCACCCAACTGATAAGCGTGATGCCCAGAGGCGGCACACCCGGCGTATCAGAAACCTTGGGGGTAAAGGTGTCCACATCCGGGATTGTGAGGACGATCCCTTCGGGCAGGCCCGTGAATAGAGCAGCAGGCGGCACGTTGCAGACCACGCGCAGGGTCGCCTCGATGGGGTCCCCATCCACCGGGTGCAGTTCGATCAGCAGATCGACCACCCCGGCTGTTGCAACGCCATAGGCTCCAATCGAGGAGAAACCAATCCCTTCTTTGACATGCCACGTTCCCATTCCAATCCCAGAGAGCGGCTTGGGCCGGTCTTCCGAGTCGTTGTCGAGCTGATAGAAGACACCCTCGCCTTCCGCATCCGCGAGGTTGTACGGATCAAAGGAACCGCGACCGCTCATCACCAATTGATCCCCAGCCACATTCTCCGACTTGTTGCCGACCATGAATGTGAATTCCAGCCGGTCAGCCCCGTCGTACATCTGCATAGCCGGCGCAGCCTCTTCCATCTCCCCGTCATCTTCCCCGACGCTGAGCATACTGATGATCGTAATGCCAAAGGGCGGCACACCGGGCGTTTCTGAAGTAATGGGGGTGAACGTGTCTACATCGGGAACAGTCAAGACAATCCCTTCCGGAGATCCCGTCGCATAGGGTACGGCAGGCAAATTGCAGACCACGCGCAGGATAGCCTCGATGGGGTCGCCGCCCACGGGCAGCAGTTCGATCAACAGATCCGCGATCCCGCCCGTAGCAGCGCCATAGGTGGGACCTGCAGTAAATTCCACCCCTTTCTTCACCCGCCATGTACCAGCGCCAATATTTACGATTGGCTTGGGACTTTGAGGTGAGCTGGCGTCACTTACGACGTATACTCCGCTGCCATCGGCGTCTTCAATGTTGTTGGGATCGAAGGTGCCTTTGCCGCTCATCACTAGCTGGTGTCCAGCATACGTCTCCGATTTGTTGACGACTACAAAGGTGAACTCGAGACGTTCTGCTTCTTCTTGCGTCTGCAAGGCGGGCGCAAGCGCACTCTCCACAGCCAAATTGGTAGGACCGGATGCGCCATACGTCGCCGTAGCAAATACAGCGGCCAGCAGAATCAGCAAACCAAAAATTCGTAACCCTTTCATCAGCTTTCTCCTTTGTTCATATATTGGCAGTCAGACTACTCTGACTGCACCACCAGATCGCCGACCCCCACGGGACCGGAGAAAGTGACGCCATCGAACATCAATCCTTCGCCCCACAGCGTCATCGACCAGCGGTCATCGCCGCCCGCCTCGTTCAGATCGTGAACGAGCACAACATAGCTGTACACGGCAGATTCCTTAACTTCGCCGTTTTCCACTGTAACAGAACGAGCTTTGCCCCACTGTACAGCCATGCGGCCTACGATGACTGTCTCCACACGACCTTCGGAATAGACAACCATCCCGAAGTTGTCGGCCCCACCCATATCGTTGCCAAAGGAGACCGAACAGGACATCCCAGCGTTGGATATGCTGGTCAGAGAGAGCTTACCAGCCACCTCCGCCGGTGTTTCCAGCACGTGGATGACGGTCCCTCCGACGGTTCCACCACTTTCCGCCATCGCATTTGGCTCGACCCCTGCACCCAGCGACGGCTGGCCGGCCAGAGCGATGCGTTGAATAGACCCAGGCGCTAGACTCACAAACAACGCCAGGATCAGCGCACACACGACAACTCTTTGTCTTTCCATGCGATTTCTCCTTTGCCTACAAAATAGATGGACAGAACCAGAAAAACCTGGCAAAAATAGCAGAGACTCACATTTGGACACTGGGATGGGTCTACAGTATCAGTTGGACCGATCCCAAATCGATCCCAAATCATTCACGAGCGCTTTTTACAGTGGAAACCCGCGCCAGAAAATAGTCGTTGTAAAGGTCCGCCTCCGTGCGTTTCACCTGCACATCCACAAAGCCCGCCGCGGCCAGCAGTGCCAACGCCCGCTCTTTGCCCCACATACAGCCCAGCCCCGCGCCTCCCTGGGAGAGCGAAACGGTCATGCAGTACATCACCGACTGGGCGTAGAGCCAGGGAGCAAACGGATGGTCCAGATTCTCCTCCAGGCGGCTGGAGGCGGCGAACTCCTGCATCATCAGCGCGCCGCCGGGCTTCAGTGAACGAGCAACGGCCTGCAACGCCTGCTCCGGTCGGGCCTGGTCGTGGATGGAGT
>JACQGT010000040.1 GCA_016199425.1 Chloroflexota bacterium | reverse complement strand
GGAATCAGCAGCTTTCGCCCCCAACTTGAAGTACACCCATTTTTCTGCCCCGTTTGTCTGGCCGCGCTCTCCGGTGTACAATCAGTAGACCGCAAGAGATGCTCCCCGCCGGTCACGGACCACGCCCGGAGCATTGCGCTCTACTGACAATAAATCACGATTCAGCGCGCCCACAGCACCGGAAGACAGTTTTATGTTTGACAGCTTTCTCGCCTTCTTTCTGGACGACGACGACAGTCGCAGCCGGGGCATCCGCGCGGTGGAACCAGAGCCGGAAGAGGCCCAGGCCCAGCGGGGCAACTTCTACGCTCTGGTCGAGTTGATGGGCGAAAGCCCGGTACGCAGCCAGGCCCTGGACGACATACAGTCTATCCTGCAACAGACCTACTACACAGCAGGCGGCTCACTCAGCACGATTCTGGAACAGGCGATTCAGAACGCCCACACCTCCCTGGCGGCCTTGAATAAACGCAGCCCGGCCACCGACCTGCGCGCGGGGATTCTTTGCGTCGCGGTTGTCCAGAACCATCTGATGATGGCTTCGGCGGGGCCAGGTCTGGCTTTGCTGGCGACCGCTGGCCGTCTGGACCAGTTCCCGCCGGACCCCAGCTATTTTGCCAACCCCATCGGTGGCGCCAATCCGCCCACCATCGCCATCTATCGCCATCAGGTGCAGGACGGCGACGTCTTCTTTTTGGGCGAGAGTGATTGGATTCTGATCACAAATGTCAAAACTCTGGGCGGCGCGATTGTCAATACCACCCGGCTCAATCGCTTCGATGTGGTCGATTACCTGCGCCAGCAGAGCAACCACACGCAGATTCCAGGGATGTTGATGGTCTTTCACCAGCGGCCCGGCCCGGCCACACCACCTGTCCAGACGCTCCCCCGCGGCCTGCCCACCTCCGTCAGCGCGCCGCCGCCGGTGCATAGCCTGCCGCCGGAAGACGAGTACACCCAGCCAGCAGCCCAGCGCCCGCCCGTGCAGGCAGCAGCGGCCACGTCCCGGCCCGTTGCGCTAAAACGGACGGTTGTCGCGCCAAAAAATTCGCAGGAACGCATCTCGCCCAAAGTCATCGGCCAACGGCTGGCGGAAGCAGCCGCACGCACCGGGGGCTGGCTGAAAGGGGTGGCGGCAAAGATGCTACCGGAAGCAGGCAGCCAACCACCGACGGAGAATCCGCCAACGTGGGTGGGTTCTGTGCCGGAGCCGGAGGCAGCCATCCCCCACCGCGTCCCACCCTTCACCCCGCCGTCGCCGACCCGGGGCAGTCGGGCCAGACTTTTCATCCTGCTGGCCGTTCTCATTCCCCTCCTGGCCTTCGCTACAGTCGGTATTCTCAATCTGCGCGAGGGCGCGGCCACCCAGGCCGAAGGGGTGAAATTGGTGGATCAGGCTGAGGCCCAACTGGCCAAGGCCGAGCAGGCGCTGACACTGGGCGACAAGGCCGCAGCGCGCTCTGCCCTCAACGACGCCCAGCGCTATCTCAACGAGGCCGTTGCCCTGATTGGGATTAGCGACCGCAGCCGGGAACTTTCCCAGCGCATCCGCACAGAGCTGCAAAAGCTGATGAACGTGCGCTCGCTCTACTCCCTCGACTTCCCGTTGGTCGAATTTTCCCCCGACACATCCCCCCACCGGGTCATCGTCTTTGATCAGGAAGTCTACGTCCTGGACATCGGGCGGCAAATGGTGGAACATTTCCGCACAGACCCAGGCCGAGCGGTTGTGGAAGAGCGCAGCGGCCCAGTGTTGCAGGAAGGGGATGTGGTGGAGGGGGTGACGGTTGGGCGGTTGGTGGACATTGCCTGGCAGCCGCGCATCCCTGGCTTTGCCGACAAAGCCAGCCTGCTGATCCTGGACCGCAACAACAATGTTTTTCGTTACAACCGGGTGGACGAAGCGACGGTTGTGCGTCTGGCCGATGCGGCCCAGTTGCAAAGCATTGCCCAGTTGGAAACCTACAACGGCCGCCTCTACCTGGCCGACGAGCAGCGCAACCAGATTTTGCGTTACAGCCCGGCCGGATTGGGCTACGACGAGCCGCCGGACCTCTGGTTCGATCCCCAGGTGCAGGCCAATCTGGCGGGTATGGTGGCCCTCGCCATCGACAGCGACATCTGGCTGTTGATGGAAAATGGTACGCTGCTGCGCTACAGCCAGGGCCGCCAGCTTCCCTTTAGCCTGGACACCAGCGCGGGGCTGACAGGTCGCCTCTCCGATATGGCCTTGAGCGGCGCGCCCGAAGGAAGAATCTATCTGGCCGACGGCAGCCAGGATCGTATTCTTGTCTTTGACAAATTGGGCAATTACATCGAGCAGTTGCAGGCCGCCGAAAGCAACGCCCTGCAGGGGCTGCGCGGTCTCTATTTGGATGAAGTGAGCGGCACGCTCTTTATCCTGACCCAAACGTCTCTCTATGCCCATCCTTTGCCCAACTGATCAAGCAACGATTCGCCTACGTTTCTTCGACGTTCGGTAGATGGCGGAATCGCACAGGCTTTTTTGTCCCGGTAAAGAGTCGCTTGTCGCCAACTCTACCCGCGGATATGGGTCGCCGTTGTGCAGTGTTTCCTTCCCTATGCTATAATCCAGAATCTATGGCACAGCGATTGCAATCACCCCAAACAGAGAGAAAGACAGCGCGTCACGAGCCAATCGGCGCAAAGAAGCGGCTCCTGGCATTGCTGTTGGCTTGCTTCTATTCTGTCGTCATCCTGACCCTCGCTCTGGTGGTGGGCAATCTCCTCTACGAGTGGACCCGCAGCAGCATCGCGTTCACCCCTCTCGTATTCTCAAATCCGGCAGAACAGAGCAGTTCGTCAGAACTTCCGGGCGCGCTCCCCGCTGGGATGGACGCACCAGGCGCGCAGAATAGTTCGGAGCAGGGAACGAGCGGCGAAGAGGCAGCCCTCATGCCCCAACGCCAGGTGTCGATCCTTCTGTTGGGCACAGATGAACGGGCGCATGACCCCGCCCCGCCCCGC
>JACQGT010000468.1 GCA_016199425.1 Chloroflexota bacterium | reverse complement strand
GGGGCACGGACAGCCCCGCGTGGGGAATGCTCTGTACAATCGGGAGTTGGTTTGGCATAGCATCTCTACATTGTAGGGCGGATTGGTAATCCACCCGCTCAAGGCGGATTACCAATCCGCCCTACGAAATAAATCCGCCCTACGAAATTAGCCCAGAATCACCGGCTCTTCGGGGTAGTGGATCAGCGCGGCCTGCTCGCTCTGGGCCAGGGCCACGACAATCGTCAGCGGGCCAAGCCGCCCCCAGAACATTGTAAACGCAATCAGAAAGCGTCCCCAATTGTCCAGAGTCGTGGTGAAGTTAAGGGAATAACCTGCGTTGGCAAAGGCGCTGACCACTTCGAAGCCTTCGGTGAAAATCTCACCCGTCCCCAGCAGGGAAAGAGTGAGCGTCATCCCCGCAACCAGCAGTGTACTCACCGTCATAATCGCAACCGCTTTGAAAATTGTCTCTACAGGAATCGTGCGGTCAAAGGCGACAGAAGCGCTACGCCCTTTGGCCGTGGCAATCACTGAGATCAGTAGAACGCCCACTGCGCTGGTGCTGACGCCGCCGGCCATACTGGCCGGTGCGCCACCGATGAACATCCAAATCATAATCACCGCCTGGGTCGCCTGGCTGAGTTGTTCCAGGGGTAAGATTGTCAGCCCGGCCGTGCGCGCGCTGATGATTGTGAAGAGGCTGACCGCCAACTTTTCGGAAAAGGGCAAGTGGCTGAGCACGTCCGTATAGATGGAACTGTCCAGCATCATCAGGAGAGTCCCCGTCCCCGTCAGGGCCAGGGTCAACGTGAGGGTGATCCGGGTGTTGAGACCCAACGTGCGCTGGGTCGGGTAGGAGGAGAGGTCGTAGAGCACCGTCACGCCAAAGCCACCCAGCAGAATCAACCCGCCCATCACGGCCAGGGTTGCGTAGTCCGAGCCATAGCCAAAGAGAATCCCCCGATCTGTGCCGGAGAAGAGATCGAAACCCGCGTTGCAGTAGCTGCTGACGGCGTGAAAGAGAGCCAGCCAGAGGGCTTCACCGTCGGGGATGGTGGATCGCCAGCGCAGCCAGAACAGAAAAGCGCCGGCAGCCTCGATCAAAAGGGTGACGACGAGAACATAGAGCGCCAGCCGCCCAACACCGCTGGCCTGTTCCGCGCCGAGAGATTGCTGGATGACAAAGCGTTCATTGAGAGTCACCCGTCGCCCAATCAACCGCAGGAGCAGGACGCTGAAAGCAATGAAGCCTACGCCGCCCACCTGAAGCAGAATCAGGATAATCACCTGTCCAAAGCGGCTGAAGTCGATGGCCGTAGTACGCACAACCAGCCCGGTCACGGTGACAGCGCTGGTAGCCGTGAAGAAGGCATCCATCCAGCCAATTGGGTTCTGTCGGCTGGCCGAAGCAGCCGGAAGTTTGAGCAGGAGTGTTCCGACAAGAATCAGTAAGGCAAAGCCAAGAATCAGCACCTGGGGTGTCTGCAACTTGTGCGCAGAACGCTTGTGCGGTGGTTGGGCAGGCGTCCAGTCGCCAGGTGGGGGGGCCAGCGGGGGAGGGGCAGCCGAACCGAGAGGGATGCGCGCCAGATAGTCGGAGCGGGGTTGTTCGCTGGTTTGGCGGGTGGTGGGTTTGCTCTGGGACATAGGCCGGGGCTGTAACTGATCGATGAGCGCTGGGAAATGGCAGTTGATTATCCTACGGTCTGTTGCCCAGGTCAAACTGTGGAGGAACGGTGGGGGGATTGAGTCGTTTGCTCTCTCCTCTGCAATCCATTACTTTGTATAATTTCCATTATACCGAATAAAAAGACGAAGAGTAGTCTGGCGGGTTTCGTGGACCACTCCCCTGCTGTTGTAGGTTGCAAGTCGAAAGTTGCAGGTGGAAAGTCAATGTCATTCTGCAACCTTCCACCCGCAACTTGCAACCTCCTCCCGATTCGAGTAGTCTATACTCCGGTTGATCCTTCCACCCGCCAACCGCGAGGAGCGAACAATGATTCTCTACCTGATCCGTCACGGCCAATCGGCCAATAATTTCCTGGGCGAAAGCGTTCTCACCAGCAACGGTGAGCTTGACCAGAATGCCTACCAGACGTATATGTCGAACCGGGTGGCAGACCCGCCCCTGACTGCCATCGGCCAGCAGCAGGCCGAACGATTGGCCGATTTTCTACGCGAAGCGAGGCCCAAACACCGGTCTACCCACGACGATCCGCCGGAAGATGAACTGCGCGGCACGGACGTGACCAACCGCCTGGGCATCAGCCGCATCTATTGCAGCCCGATGCTGCGCACCCTGCAAACAGCCCAGCCCGCGGCCACAACCCTCGGCATCAACCCCGAAATTTGGGTGGATGTCCACGAACACGGCGGCGTCTTTGACAATCAGAGCGCCGACGGCTCACCCGTGGGCCGCTCTGGTTTGAGCCGGGGAGAGATTGCGGCCCAGTTTCCCGGCTACCAGATGGCAGACGGAGTGACGGAGAGCGGCTGGTGGACCGGCGGCGAAGAGGACCGCCCCACCTGCGACGGTCGGGCTATTCGTGTCTCCGCCCGCCTGTGGGAGATGGCCGCGGAAATCGGCGACGAGCGCATCGCCATTGTCAGCCACGGCACATTTATGGACAGCCTGATCACAGCCATCCTGGGCCGTCTGCCCGGCAACGAATTTCACTTCAGCCACTACAATACCGGCATCACACGCATCGACTACACGCAATCCTGGCGGGACAAGACGCCGCTGGTTCTTGTTCGCTATACGAACCGGGTAGACCATCTGACGCCGGAGTTGATCACGTAGGCGCGTCGAGCCGATAAAGTTATCAGTCATCAGTGAGCAGTTATCAGTTCACTGATGACTGATAACTGATGACTATTGTATCCAATCCACAGGAGAATCTATGACCCATCCCCAACCGACGATTATTGCCAGCGACCTGGAGGGCGTGCTTGTGCCCGAAATCTGGATCGCCGTGGCTGAAGAGACCGGCATCGAACAACTGCGCTTGACCACCCGGGAGATTTCCGACTACGACCAGTTGATGAAGATGCGCATCGGCATTTTGCGCGAACACAAGCTGAGGCTGGCCGACATCCAGCGGGTGATCGCCACCCTGCGCCCCCTGCCCGGCGCGCAAGAGTTTGTGCGCTGGGTGCGCCAGCGTAGCCAGTTCATTATCATCTCCGACACCTTCTACGAGTTCGCCGCGCCGTTGATGGCCCAGATGGACTTTCCCACGATTTTCTGCCACTCCCTCGTCATCGACGGCGACGGGATGATCAGCGGCTACCGTATGCGGTTGGAACATCCCAAACGGAAGAGCGTGGCTGCCTTGCAACAGATCGGCTTCCGGGTCTTTGCCATGGGTGATTCGTACAACGACGTGGCGATGCTGGACGTGGCTGAACAGGGCCTGCTCTTCTGTCCCCCGGACAATGTAGTGGCCGACTATCCCCACTTCCCCCTTGCCCACAACTACGACGAAGCGCGCCGCTTTTTGGAAGAGAATCTCTTTGCTCCGGAAACTGTGCCGGCGTAGGACGGAATGGTATTCCGTCCGCTGTCGAAGACGGAATACCATTCCGTCCTACAGGTGGGACAACAACGGCGTTGCCACCCCCCTCCCCTGCTCCTTCCAATCCCCCCTTTTGTTAACCCTCTTTAACGCATGTGTCAACCCCCCTTCACACCACAGTTCAACCGGGCAGAGTCGCTTTCCAGCATTCGATGTGATGATTGTATGGGTACTATCTTGAAATCTTCGCCCCTTCTGTGCTACCGTATACCGATGCTGTTTGCCCACATCGACGAAAATAAATGTACTGTAAGGTTCTGCTATGCCCCACTCATTTGACCCACCTGCCGAAGAAAAAAAGGATACCTATCGACAACTGGTGCTCGTCTCCGGGACGATTTTGGCCATCTCCTATCCCCTTCTCGCCCTTTCCACGGGCGTGCGCGCCCTCTACCAATCATTCTCCATCGGCGGGGTCGGCCCGCTTTTGAGTGGCGTGGCCGCGCTCTGCTATCTGACGGCAACCGTCGGCTTTGCCAAACGCAAACGCTGGGCCTGGCAGCTATCCCTGGCGGTTCTGGCTTTCGAAACGGCCATGACACTGCTGGTCGGCACCCTCAGTTTTATCTACCCGGAGATGATCGGACGCACGGTCTGGCGACATTTCGGCGCAGACTACGGCTATTTCCCGCTTTTTCAACCCATCATCGGTCTGATCTGGCTGGTCTGGCCGGAGACCCGCAAGACCTACGGGCTGGTCCAACGGGACACGGACTGAAGGCAAGCCGGAAATAGACTATGCGACTTCCGCTCAAAATTTTCAGCTTGGCCGTTGCCCTGGCAATGCTTCTGCCGCTGGTCTATCTGTTGCTGCGGGCCGGCGCGGTTGGCTTCGACAAAGCGGTCGATCTGATCTTGCGCACCCGCACCCTACAGGTGATCGGCAACAGCGCGACCCTGGCCCTGGCGGTCACACTGGTTTCGCTGGTCATCTCCCTGCCCCTGGCCTGGTTGACCGTGCGCACAGACCTGCCCTGGCGCAAAGGCTGGACAATTCTGGCGACGATGCCTCTGGTTATCCCCTCCTACGTGGGCGGTTTTGCTCTGGTGGCGATGATGGGACCCCGGGGGATGATGCAGGAGTTTCTCGCCCCCCTGGGGGTAGAGCGCTTGCCCTCCATCTACGGCTTTCCCGGCGCGCTCTGGGCGCTCACCCTTTTTACCTATCCCTACCTCTTTTTGAGCGTTCGCGCCGGCCTGCACAATCTGGACCCGGCCATCGAGGAGGCAGCCCGCTCTCTGGGCTACAGTGGGCTGCGCGCATTCGTGCAGGTGACGTTGCCCAATCTGCGCCCGGCCATCACAGCCGGTTGCCTGCTGGTCCT
>JACQGT010000467.1 GCA_016199425.1 Chloroflexota bacterium | reverse complement strand
GCGCGGCGATCTCCTGCGCCAGAAGCAGCCGGGCGCAGCGCTGGCAGCCTATCGCGCCGCATTCCAGACCGCCAACAGCCAGGAACCCGCCCGCCTCCCCGATGCGGCTCTGCGGCTGGGAGCGTTACTCCACTCCCTACACGAAAACCAGGAAGCGCTGACCGTGCAGGAGCAGCTCTTTGCCTACGCCCGCACGGCCAATGCAACCGATCTGGCTGTCGAAAGTCTGGTGGCTCAGGTGGGACTGCTGGTGGAGATGGGGCTGGACGGCAAGGCAGCGGGCACGGCAGGCGGTTCCAACGGTCTGCCCGGAGAAGTGGGGGCGATCCCCCGCCACCACCGCATCCGTCTGCTATGTGAGGGGGCGCTAGCTGAATGGCAAGCAGAAGCGGCCTGGCGCGCTCTGGAAAGCCTGACCCGCACAGGCAGCGGCGACTCTCTCTTCCTGCCAGTGGAATGGCCCGCCATCGACGCCGACCTGCGCGCCCGCATCGCCGCGATGCGGGCCGACATCCGCACCGCCTACAGCCGCTATCGCCAGATCAGCTCCCAATTTGCCACCTCCCAAGATCACGCGGCCCGCTGTCTGCTGTACTGCGCTCGGTTGGCTCTGGACGAAGCCGGAGACCTGAACCAGTGCGCCGACTATCTCAGCCAGACTAGCAGCTTCGCGGTGGAAGTGGAAACTGACGTGACGCGTCGGCTCTTGGCCTGTCGGCTGCTGGCGCGCAGAGGGCAGGCAGAGAAGGCTCAGGCGACGTTACAAGAACTTTTGGCTGAAGTCCAGGCCACAGGCAACGCCTTTGTGCGCCTGCCGGTTGCCATCGTAATGTTAGCTTTGGGCGGCGATGCCAAGACGCTTGTCGACCAGATCAGCCAGGACCTTTCCACCATTGAGCCAACCAGCCAACGGCTAGTCCTGTTGGAAGGGATGCAGCGCTGCCCTGTGCTGGCGGTGAGCAGCGCTGCGGCGAGCAGACTGGTCGAGTTGCTGCCCACACCGGAAAGCAGCGGCCAGGACCCGGCGCTGGCCGGGCTGCGGTTGGCCGAAGTCCACCGGGTGTGCGGGCGCACAGAAGAAGCGCTGGGCCTGTTGGAGCAGGCGTGGGGGAAGGCGTCTGGGCGCACGGCGGTGCAGCGGCGCATCTTCCTGGCCTACGACCGGCTGGGCTGGCCTTCGCACCTATTGACCAGAGCGACCGATCTGCTGCTGAGGGCGAAACCGCCGGAGATTTCCGATCTGGATCTGTTGGGACTGGTCGCGCTGGAACAGGCCGAGCGGTTGTGGGCATACCCAACTGCCGACAACAAAAGCGCCGGGGAACTTCTGCAAAGGGCCATCGCACTTCTGAACCACCCATCTTCCCTGTGGACGGCGCGCATTACAGCCCTGCAAGCCCGGCTGGCCCTGACCGCGGGCGACCGGGCAAATGGGGAATCGCTGGGCGAGGCGGCGCGCAAAGCGTATCTATCCCTGGGCGACGAACGGGCCGCCGCGGCCTTGGGCAGAGAGCTGGCAGAGGCCGCGCCTGAGCCAGAGCCGATCAGCAAATCCCTTACGCCCACGGAGACGCCCTTCCTGAACCTGACGGTTGTCTTGGACGAAAAAGGCGCAAGAGTGCAGGTCGAGACCAGCGACCGGCGCTTTACCGAAGACAGACCGGTCATTGATGAGGCAGTGCAGGACGCCTTCTTCCTCAAAGGCGACAGCCTGTACGCGGAAGGGTTTCCCCTGGCCTTTAGCCGGGACTGGCTGGCGGTCAGTCGCCAGATGGGGGCGCTGCTCTTCCCGGAGGAGTGGGAATTGGCGCGCCAACTGGACGAATGGCCGGAGGGCGTGCTGCGCTTTTCCACCCAGGGACGGCAGAGTCAGTGGTTGCCCTGGGAGCTGGCCCGCCCCGCCGACAATGCGCCGCCGCTCCCTCTGACCTGGGAAAAACTCTGCTTTTACCGCCACATCCCCTACACAACCCCGCCGGTCTGGCAGGAGCAGAGCAGCGGCGTGCTGATCGTGCGTATGTCGGAGGTGCGGGAGCGGGTGGTGATGCGCGGCTCCCGCCAGTTGTTGGGCGCGGACATTGCCAATCTTTACCGGCAGGCGGGCGTCACCGTCAATGAATTGCAGGAGCCGACCAGCCAGGAGCTGACATCGGCCCTGGACAGCCTGCGCCCCAGCGTTCTCCATCTGATCGCCAACATTCGCGAGCAGAACGGCAGCCTTGCGCTGGATGTGGGCGCGGACGATTTTGGCTACCGGTCAGCCAGCCGTGGATCGTCAAAAGCCGGCAGCCGGGGAGGTTTTGATTCTTCTGCCTCTCTGGAATTGACACCCAGAGAGTTGGGCAACGCCCTGCGCCGGGCAGGGGCCGAACCCTTTGTGATTCTGGACACGCCCGCGCCGGGGAGCGTCACCGAATGGGTGCGCCAGCTTTGCCTGCGCAACGCCTTTGCCGGGGAGTGGGCGCAGAATGAGCCGCCGCCGGGTATCCTCGCCACGGGGATGGGTTTCCAGGAGGAGCAGAGCCGCATCTACGAAGTGCTGTTGGAAATGCTGCCCCAGGGCGTCACTTTCCAGGCCCTGACCCGGCGCATCTGGCAGCAGGCGGCGGGGGATCGGCGGCTGGAGGAGGCGCGTCGCTACGATCCGAACAGCCGGCTGCGTAGCGGGGGCGTGGAGCGGATACGCAACACGAGCGATCTGCCCGGCTACTTTTCCTACGTCAGCGCGGCCCTCTTCACCGGCGACCCGACACTGCGCATTCCGCCGCTGGCGGAGTTAGGACGCTAACCCAATGGAATTATTGGCGCGGCGAGCGGCGAGCCTTCAGGTGCAGGAGGCGGCGCTGCGGGCCGAATTTGAGGATTGGCGCAAACGCACCGAGAAGCAGGAGAAGTTGGAGAAGCACAATACGCAGGTGCGGCGCATCACTGCCCAATTGGAGGCCTTTCTGGACGGGCTGCCCAGAGAGGCCGCGCCTTCCTTTGCCGGGCTGGAAAAGAGCTATACCCGTGTGCTGGGGGCGCACCGCATCTGGGCCTTTTTTCGCAGCAAACTGGCCCTGCGCGATGTGGCCTGGCTGCTGGACGATCTGACGACTGCGGACGAACTGGCCTGGGCCTGTTACCAGCCCGTGCGCGAGAAGGCCAAAGCGGCCGGGCAGATCAAGCCGGAGGCGCTGAAAGAGCCGCCGCTGCTCTTCTTCAGCAGCCAGCCAGCGCCTTTCGTCCAGGGACGGGAGACGAACTTCCAGCCCGAAGGCGTCACCAGCGACGATACGTCGAAGTTTGGCCGGGCTGTGCTGAAGCTGCCCGTGCCGGTGATCGGGCTGCCCTGGTTTCACGTGGACCACCTGCCCATCGCGGCGCTGGTGGCCCACGAAGTCGGCCATGCGGTGGAGCGGGACTTTGGCCTGGAGGATCAGCTTGGCAGCCTCTTCGACAATCTATCGGTGGACGCGCAGCGCAGGAGTGCCTGGAAGATGTGGCGCAAAGAGATTTTTGCCGACGTTTTCGGGATCGTCTGTACGGGGCGGGCGTCGGTGCTGGCGCTGATGGACTATCTGATCAACGACCCGATGAAAATCCAGCAGCAGCGGGCGGACGGTCCGGCCTGGGGTCTCTACCCGCCGGATTTCCTGCGCATGTTGCTGAATGTGGAGGTGTTGAGCCAACTGGCCCCTACCGGCTGCGGACGGGAGGCGTGGCTGGACGCTTATAGCAGACCGATTGAGGAAGCCTGGCGAGGGGCTTATCTCTTCCACCAGATGACAGCTTTCGAGCCGGAGATTGCGGCGGTGGTGGGCGCAATTCTGACAGCCAAATGGGAGGGGTTGGGCGGGGCGACGCTGGCGGAGGCTGTGCCGCCGGTGAATGAAGAACGAGTGGGGAAGTTGGCTGACGACATTCTCAAACGCAAGGCCCTGCCCACAAACGAACCCTTTCGCCAGCTTTTTGCCGCCGCAACCGTCGCCTATCACCAGGACACCGCCGGATACGTCGCCAGCAATCAGACGGTCAGCGTAGCTGCGCGGCTCTTTCAGTTGATACCCGCGGGCGTGCGCAGCGGCGACAGGCAGCTTTCCCAGGCCGAGCAGCAAAAGCAACAGCAAGCCGACCGGCAGGCGGGCGCTGCGCTGCTGGCCTTTTTTGATGAAGAAGTGTGATGGCGAGACAGGAGATAGGCCTATTGCCTATTCTGTTTTCTCTGCATTCCGCATTCCACAAAGGAGAGGGAAAAATGGCGCGCACAGCGGATGAGCTGTTCCAGCACTTCAAAGAAGTCCAGTACACCGACAAGTGGGTGGAGATCGACGACGTGCGCTATTACGTCGTCGAGGCAGACCTATTGCTGAACGAAGACCAGTTGTGGGACTATGCGCTGCAGCGGGCCGCTCTGGAAGCCGCCGGCGCGACCGCCGTGCCCGAGGAGATGCAGGGGCTGGTGGGGATACGGAATGCCCAGAATCGGGTGGTGCGCTGGCGTGCGGGGAAGGTGTTGACCTACGCCATTTTCAAAGATTCCTTTCTGCCCACCCAATACCCGCAGGTGGTGACGGCGATGCAACAGGCCACGGGTGATTGGGAGGCGGTCTGCGGTGTGGATTTCGAGCATCTGGCCCATCTGGACGCGGGCGGCCCCGGCGTCAGCAGCGAAGCGCCGCTCTTTTGGGTGCGAGGCGTCAACACCGGGGGGCAGGTGATCGCGGCGGCCTTCTTCCCCAACGACCCGCCTTCCGAACGGCGAGTGATTATCGACCCCATTTTCTTCTCGCCCAATCTGAGTTTCAGCCCGGAAGGGGTGCTGCGTCACGAGTTGGGCCACGTGCTGGGCTTTCGCCACGAACACATTCGCAGCGGCGCGCCGCCGGATTGCCCAGGTGAGAATTTGAGCTACACGTTCGAGTTGACGCCCTACGACCCCACATCTGTGATGCACTATCTGTGCGGGCAGAAGGGTAATCTTGCGTTGACGATTACAGCGGTGGATCGAGCGGGGGCCATTGCGGTCTATGGCCCACCGAACAGCGCCTTCGACTTCCACGAGTGAGAGGGGAAAAGTAAAAACACAAAAGGGAGTGATAGCCGCCGAGCGGGCGGCCGTCACTCCCTTATTCATCATTCCTCCGTTCCTTCCGGGAGCTTCCCATGACCAAACGTAGCCTTATCCTCCTTCTCACAACCCTTCTGCTGGCCGCCTGCCAGTTACCCCCGCCCGCTGTGATGAGCGATCCAGACCTGGCCGCGGCCGCGGCTGGCACAGAGGATGCGCCGGGACCGCTCCAAATCGGCCTGGACCAGCGATTGCCCATCGACCCGGCCATCCGCACGGGCAGGCTGGAGAATGGGCTGACCTATTACGTGCGCGCCAACACAGAACCGGCCAA
The DNA here is from genome assembly GCA_016199425.1 of Chloroflexota bacterium. Lineage (GTDB taxonomy): Bacteria > Chloroflexota > Anaerolineae > Caldilineales > Caldilineaceae > JACQGT01. The sequence continues at coordinate 6,008 of JACQGT010000467.1, read as the reverse complement.
CCGGGCCGAACTCTGGCTGGCGATCAACGCCGGTTCCCTGCAGGAGGAGGATGACCAGCAGGGGTTGGCCCACTTCCTGGAGCATATGCTCTTCAACGGCAGCGCACGCTTCCCCGAACAGGCGCTCATCGACTTCTTCGAGAAGGCCGGGATGACCTTTGGCCCCGATATTAACGCCTACACATCCTTCGACGAGACGGTCTATACGCTGCGCTTCCCCACGGACGACGCAGAAATCGTTGACGCAGCCTTTGCCGTGCTGGAAGATTGGGCGGCCTACGCCACCATCGACCCCGCCGAGGTGGAGGCGGAGCGGGGCGTGATTGTGGAAGAGGAGCGGCTGCGCGAGCAGAACGCCAGCGGGCGCATCCGCAAGCAGATTCTCCCCTTCCTCCTGGGCGACTCCCGCTACGCAGTGCGCCAGCCCATCGGCCAGATGGATATCATCCGCAGCGCGCCCGCGGAGACCGTGCGCCGTTTCTACGCCGATTGGTATCGCCCAGATCTGATGGCCGTGATTGCCGTGGGCGACTTTGACGCAGACTTGTTCGAGGCGCGCATTCGCCAGCAATTCTCGAAACTGCCCGCCCCAGAGCAACCCCAGGAACGCACAATCTACACAGTTCCCGGCAACGACAACCCGGACTATCTGATTGTCACCGACCCGGAATTTCCGGTGACAATCGTGGAGATCGACTATCGCCAGCCAGCCCGCGAACTGGACACGGCCAGGGCTTACCGGGATATTCTGGTGGGGATGCTCTTTGAGCAGATGCTCAACCTGCGCCTGGAGGAGATCAGCCGGGAGGCCGATTCGCCCTTTGTGGGCGCGGGGGTGGGCAGCAGCGCGCTCGTGCGCACACTGGAAACCCTCAGCGTCAGCGCCCAGGTGCAGGATGAAGAGGTCTTGCAGGGGTTAGAAGCCATCCTGACTGAAGTGGAGCGGGTGCGCCGTCACGGTTTCACCGAGTCAGAATTGGAGCGGGCCAAAGGCGAAATCCTCAACCGCTACCAGCGCATCTACAACGAGCGCAACAACCACGACAGCGGCGCATTTGCCGGCGAGTACAAACGCAACTTTCTCGAAAACGAGGCCATCCCCGGCATCCCCTACGAATATCTGTTGGCCAGCCGCTTTGTGCCGGAGATCGGCATCAACGAAGTGAACCGCCAGGCTGACCGTTATGTGGGCGAGAAGGGGCGGGCTGTGCTGGTCATCGGTCCAGCCAGCGCGGCGGATGATTTGCCCGACGAGGCAGCCCTGGCCGCAGTGATCGCCGCCATCGACGCCAAAGAGATCGCGGCCTACGAAGACACTGTGACCGCCGACGCGCTCCTGGCAGAAGAGCCTGCGCCGGTGGAGATCGTCAGCCGCGCAACCGTCGAGGCTGTCGAGACCATCGATCTGGAACTGGCGAATGGCGTGCGCGTCCTTCTCAAAGCCACCGACTTCAAAGAGGATGAAGTGCTGTTTACCGCCTTCAGCCCCGGTGGTTCGTCTCTGGTCAGCGACGCCGACTTCCCCGAAGCGGCGCTGATTCCCAATATTGTCGTGCAGAGCGGGTTGAATGGACACAGCTTCAACGAAGTGCGGCGTATCCTTTCCGGCCAATCGGTGAATGTCAATCCCTACATCGCCGAGACCGCAGAGGGCTTTACGGGCGGCGCGGGCAAGGACTTTCTACCCACCCTCTTCCAGATGATCTACCTCTACGGCACAGCCCCCCAGGCCGACGAGGCGGCCTTCTCCACTCTGCAGGATCAGGCTCGCTCCTTCCTGCGTAACCGGGCCACCCAGCCCAACGCGGCCTGGCAGGATGCCTTCACCGCGGCCCGCTACGGAGAAACGATTCGTCAGGGCGTGCTGCCTCTGGCCGAAATCGAGGCGTTGGACCCGGAGCGGGCCTTTGCCATCTATCAGGAGCGCTTTGCCGATTTTAGCGACTTCACTTTCGTCTTTGTGGGCAATTTCGATGTGGAGCAGATGATCGGGTGGTCGCAGGTCTATTTGGGCAACCTGCCCTCCACCGGCCGGGTAGAGACGTGGGTGGATGTCGCGCCGGACCCGCCGGCGGGGGTGGTGGACGAAGCCGTCTTCGCAGGCCAGGAAGCGCAAAGTCTGGTGCAGATTCTCTTCACCGGACCCGTGCAGCCGACAGCGGAAAACCGGCTACGTCTGCGTGTGCTGGAAGGGGTGTTGGACATTCTGGCCCGCGAAGAATTGCGGGAGAAGCGCTCCGGCGTCTACGCGTCGTCGGTCTCTTCGGATATTTTGACCGAACCCGATGAACTCTACGAGGTCAGCGCTGTCTTTGGCAGCGACCCGGAGCGGGTGGAAGAGTTGGTGGATGCTCTCTTTGCGCTGATCGCCCAGGTGCAGAGCGACGGCCCTCGCCCCGATCTGCTGGAAAAGGCCAAAGCACAAATCCTGCGCCAGCGGGAAGAGGAGCTGGAGCAGAACGGCTTCTGGCTCGATCTGCTGGCTGCCTACGCGGCGCCCGAGAGCGAAGACCCGGCGCAAACTCTCGACCTGGCCGCGCGTCTGGACGCCATCGACGCCGCGTCCGTCCAATCGGCGGCGGTGGAGTTCCTGCCCGCGGACCGCTATATCGCCGTGGCGCTCTATCCGGAGGGATTTGTGAAACCGTAGGACGTATTTCGTATTGCGTATAGGGTTTTCACATTTGACCACATATGCGTTTGTGTACGACAGCACAACATTGTACAATTGAAGTGTACGAATTACTACCCATTCCATGTATGAAAGGAGATGCATTATGTTACAGGTCGGAATCAGCGAATTCCGCTCGAATATGAACGCGATACTGCAAAAGGTTCAAGCTGGAGAGATCGTCTCTCTACAAGTACGCGGGCTGGAAGTGGCAAAGCTTGTGCCATCGGACATTGCCAGCGACCTTGCCCTGGCGAAACTTGAGCGCCTGCGCGAGACAGCATATGTAGGCGACATTCTGTCTCCTCTCGACGAAGTGTGGGAGGTTTTGCAATGATTCTGTTGGATACCCACATCGCAATCTGGCTCGCCCTTTCTCCTGATCGGCTGTCGGAACGGGCGCAACGGACAACTACTGTCGGGCGACAACAGAGACGACTTGCAATCAGTGATATCTCCTTGTGGGAGACTGCAATGCTGATCGATAAGAAGAAAATTGATGTAAAAGATGACTGTATCTCATTTCTCAATCTACTGATCGAAGGCTACAGACTTCACGTTTACCCAATCTCACCAGAAATTGCGGCAATGACTGGCAAATTGCCCGCTGGCTTGAACAACGATCCGGCAGATCGGATTATTGCAGCTACAGCCATTGTTGAAGAACTGATCCTCATTACAGCAGATCGAAATCTGCGTCAGACCAGCGAACTGCGAACACTCTGGTAATTCATTCAACCGAAACTCTTGTTAGTGCCCTCAATCTCCGTCAACAACTGCCAACTCCACTACACCCGCAACAGCGTAGCCGCGCAGCGGCCCGCGCTTGTCTTTGTCCACGGCGCGGGGGGCAGCGGCCAGGACTGGCCCTACCAGTGGCAGCAGACTTCCGTTGCCCTCTCCCGGGGCGAACCCCGCTGGATCACCGACTATCCCCTCTACTTTCTGGATCTGCCCGGACACGGGCGCTCCCAGCCGCTGGCGCGCAGGACGATTGAGGAGTACGCGGCGGGTGTGGCGGCGTTTATCGAAGCGCTGGGGATGCGACAGGCGGTGATCGTCGGCCATTCCATGGGCGGGGCGATTGCCCTGACGCTGGGGCTGCTGCAACCCGCCAACCTGGCCGGGCTGGTCATCCTGGGCAGCGGCCCGTCTATGCCGGTGAGCGACGTCATTCTGGACGGTCTGGCTGCCAACTTCGCCCAGACCGTCGGGCTGATTATGAAGTTCAGTTGGCGCAAAGAGGCGAGGCCGATCTACCGGGAGGTGGCAACCCAACATATGCTGGCTGCGGGGTCAGAGGTAGTACACGGGGACTTTGCCGCCTGCAACGCTTTCAATGTGCAGGCGCGGCTGGGGGAGATCAGCGCGCCCACCCTCGTCGTCGGCAGCACAACCGACCGGATGATGCCCCTGGCCCAGAGCGAGAAACTGGCGGCGGCCATCCCTGGCGCGCAACTGGCAGTCATCGAGGATGGGGGGCATTTTATGATGATGGAGCGGACCAACGAAGTGAGCGCGGCGCTGCTGGCGTTCTTGAAGATGATACAGGCTCAGTGACCGTACATATGCTCGATGGAGTCGATAGCTTCACCCTGCCAATCCAGGAAATCGGCGGCAGTTTTCAGATTGGCAACTTTGCCCTCGTCCACCAATTCCTGGAGGACGGTCATCTGCTCCGGCGTCAATGCCTCTGCTTCCAGGGCCAGCGCCCAACTGTTGAATTCGTGCCGTTCGTGGATGAATGCCACAAGGTTTCCCATTTGTAGGACGGAATGGTATTCCGTCCGCGCTCTGGGCGGGGCCCAAAGGGCACCCCCAATCCGCCCTACAATGTCGAAGGCGCTTCCTGCCCGGCGACAAAGAATTCCGCGTCGCTGCCGTCGGTGAAGTAGAGTTGCAGGTGTTTGGCGTTGAGGCGAAAAAGGCGCATGGCCTGGCAAACGCTGTCCGCCATACTCGGCTCCCCGGATGCTTTGGCCCAGCGCGTGTCGATCCCCGTGTGCTGCAATTGCAGATAACTGCCATCAGCAAAGAAGATTACGGCCTTGTCGAATGTGCCATTTGCCACATAGCGGGTGGCCTGGGAATAGGCAGTTTCGGCGCTGGTCACAGATACCCCCCCGCCTCTGCCTCGGCCAGCACAGACTGAATCGTCGCCACCAGCGCGCGCGCCGCTTCCACGCTCAGTTCCACAGCCACCCGCGCCCCCGGCCCCTGGCTCTCATTGACAAAATCGATGTTCAGCGCGTGCTCATCGGGCAGGCTGAAGGGGTGATCGTAAGAGACATTGGCGTGGCGCAGGGGAAACCAATCGTTGCGCCCCTTGCCGTTGCCGCTGATCGGTGCCCTGTGGCAGATCATTGTACACATGAATCCTGACTCCGTATGGTGGTGAACAGTTATCAGTAATCAGTTGATGGATACATCCCACTGATAACTGATTACTGATTACTAAACAGACAGATACTTCTCCAGGAAGGCCCAAATCTTCCCCCACCCATCCACCGCCTGCTCCTGGCGATAGGCGGCCCGGTCGTAGTAGAAGAAGCCGTGGCCCGCGCCTTCGTACATGTGGAACTCGTACTGCTTGCCGTGCTGCTTTAGGGCTGCCTCATGCTGGGCCACCTGCTCCGGCGTGGGGCTGCGGTCGTCCGCGCCAAAGAGGCCGAGAATGGGGCAAGGCAGGTCGGCGGTGTAGTCGATGGGTGCCACCGGCCAGTTGGCGGTGAGCTGCTCCGGCGGCATGACGACGCGTCCGCCCCAGCACTCCACCACCGCAGCGAAACCCGGCGCGCGACAGGCGGCCAGAAAGGCGTGGCGTCCACCGGAACAGGTGCCAAAGACGCCCACTTTGCCGTTGCTGTAGGCCTGGCCGCGCGCAAAGTGCATGGCCCCGGCAATGTCGCCCACGGCCTGGTCGTCGGGGACGCCCCCCGCAGCCCGCGCCGCCGCGCCCATATCCTCCGGCGTGCCGTGACCCATGCGTTCGTAGAGGTTGGGCGAGATAGCCAAATAGCCGTGGTGGGCGAATTTGCGCGTCGCCTCCCGATACCACTCGTCCCAGCCGGGGAAGTGGTGGATGAGCACCACTGCCGGAAAGGGGCCGGCTCCCAGCGGGCGGGCGTAGTAGGCGCGGATAGGGTCGCCGTTGTGGCCGGGGATGACGACGGTTTCGGCGATCATCCCTTCGTAGTGATCGGTCTGATACATTGCAATCTCCTCTCAGTGGGGGACGTATTGTGTATTGCGTATTCCGTACTGCGTCGGCTGTATCGCCACTACCTACTCCGTACGGCGAAAAGATCGACCCTTCGACAGGCTCAGGACACCGCGT
>JACQGT010000472.1 GCA_016199425.1 Chloroflexota bacterium | reverse complement strand
TTCCTATGCCGCCTCCGCTGGAAGGGACTGTTTGTTTGTCTTCTATTGTAGACGCGGGCAAGTATTTCTTCAAGAAGTCGTGACAGTCGAGTCAAAGTCCCCGGTACTTCAAAAAGTGCCGGGGACTTTGGGCGCAGGAAGCGTCGCCTCTTCCAAATAGATCAGATACGCCATCGCCTCCTGTGTACTCTCGCCGCACATCTCGGCGGAGGGTTGCAGGCGCTGGCAGACAGCCGGGCGTTCCGGTTTGCCAAAGAGCAGACAGCGGCAGTCGTCGCTCAAGTGGACGCAGCGCACACCGGCTGGTTTGCCGTTGGGCATGCCGGGGATGGGGGAGGAGAGGGAGGGGGCGATGCAGCACGCGCCGCAGAGGGGACGACATTCAAACGAAGGCACAAATCTCCAATCTCTACACGAGCAAACCCGTCTGGTCGTCGCGCCCCGTCTCCTCGTCCACGGGATCGTCGGCAGTCGTCCGGGCTGCTTCCAGGCTGGCGAGAGTATCCGCCCGCTCGTTGTACGCGTCCCCCGCGTGGCCTTTGGTCCAACGCCACGCCACTCCCCCTGCGTCGGCGTGACGCGCCACTGCAGCCATCAGTGCCCGCCACAGGTCCTGGTTCTTCACCGGTTGCTTGGATGCGGTGCGCCAGCCGTTGCGTTGCCAGCCCTTCACCCATTTGGTAATGCCATCGCGCAGATAGCTGCTGTCGGTGAACAGCTCCACCGGACAGGGCCGCTTCAGTCCGTTGAGCGCTTCGATGGCTGCGCGCATCTCCATGCGGTTGTTGGTGGTCTGGCGAAAGCGCCCGCTCAATTCCTTCTCGTGCTCGCCGTAGCGCAGAATGGCCGCCCAGCCACCGGGTCCGGGATTGCCCAGACACGCGCCGTCGGTGTAGATGACGACAGGCGTGGATGCATTGGCCGTCATTCCGCCACAAACCCCTTCTCTGCCACAGCTTGCCGGTAGACCTCTTCGTCCAGCCCCAGCCCAAAACCGGGCAGGCTGGGCACGTGGATCATTCCGTCCTGGATGGCGTAGGCCGAGCCGTCCAGACCGTCCACCTCTGCCGGGTCGATCTCGGCGAAGGTGAAACCCCGGATGCGGGCGGCCAGGTGGGGCGCGCTGTAGACGCCGAAGACGCCGCCGTAGGCGTGGGGCGCAGAACGCACCTGCCAGCCGTCCAGTTGGAGGCCAAGATTCCACCAGCGGGTGAAACCGGGGCGCAGCACATCGTATTGTACCACATCGATCAGCCCCTGCTGCGCCCACTCCAACAGGTGGGGCGAGGCGTCTCCTTCGCCGTCGGCGATGAGGACAGACAGCCCCTCGGCGGCCATCCACGCCCGCAGGTCGGCGTAGAGCATCGGGTCTTCGTGGAAGGCTTCCTCCATCCAGAAGATGTCGGCGTGGGCGGTCTCCCCCAACACCCGTTTGGTCAGGTTGAGGTTGTAGCCGTTGTTGGCGTCCAGCAGAATCGTGGCCTCTGTTCCCAGCGCGGCGCGCACGGCGCGGATAACGGCGATGTCCCGCCGGGTGCCTGCATCCACCGGCATATGCATCCCGCCCCGGCCCACTTTGATTTTGAAGGTCCGATGGCCGCGAGCCACCCCTTCCAGCGCTTCCGCGGCGATCAGATCCGCCGCAGCTACGTCGTCGGTCAGGTGCAGATCGTCGAAGTAAAGGGTCGTGTCGTAGCAGGGGATAGAAAGAGCCGACAGACTGGCGTCCGCCAGGGCATAGACCGGCTTGCCCGCCAGCTTCCCCGCCCGATCCCAGAGGGGATATTCCAGCGCGAAAGGGATCTCTTCCAGGGTCTCGCTCACGGACTTGCCGATCCACGCCGCGGCCTCCTCCCGACTGATGTACGACCAGCCAAAGCCGCTTACGCCGTCGCTGGTGGTGACCCGGGCCAGCGGGCAGGTGACGCTCTTGCCGTGGACGCCCAGCCGGGCATTGCTGCCAGCCAGCCGGGGGCGTTCGCCGGCCAGGGGCGCCCATTCGATGCGGGTGATGACGGGCATTGCAATATCTTTCATGTGGCAATGATTTCTTGCGCAGAAATCTTGGATTAGGGGCGGTTGACAGCGAACGGCGCATCATCCCGCGCATAGAAAGTGACGCCGACGCGCCGGATGTGGTCAAGGAGATCGGGGTCGCTGATGTTTGCGAAAATGGACAGGTCAATCGTGTAGGGCAGAAGCAGGTCATCGAGTTCGTCGCTGATTCTGTACAGCACATTCAGCGTCAACGCCCCGTCGCCGCGCAGGGTCAGGTCAATATCCGAGCCGTTTTTGTAATTCCCTTTGGCGCGCGAGCCATACAGCACGGCTGTTTCCACTTGCGGAAATCTGGCAAAGACCGCGCAAATTTTCTGGATGGTGGCGTCCTGCAGACCGTATTTCATACCTGTTCTTCTTCTTCCAGTATCAGAGAATCCAGTTTGATGCGGAGCGCCTCGAATTCTGCAAAGTAGACGGTGCGAATGGCGGAAACGATGTGGGATAAGGAGTCTCCATTCTTTCCTACCGATTCCGCCCGTACTGCTCGTGGCTGCTCACCCAATCCAGCGACGAGATGGCCGAGGCCAGGGAGAGTTCCCCGGCCAGGACTGTGCCCGCCACAATTTCGGCGAATTTGTTCACCTTCCCCTTGCCCACGCAGCCCAGCAGCCCCAGACATTCCCGCTGGGTGGCCAGCCCCGTGCCGCCGCCGTAGGTGGCGACGATCAACGAGGGAATGGTGATGGAGATGTAGAGATCGTTCTCCGACGTCAGCTCCGTGTAGAGAATCCCCGCGGAGGACTCGGAGACATTCGCAACATCCTGCCCGGTGGCCATAAAGAGCGCGGTGATGGCGTTGGCCGAGTGCAGCCCGTTGTTGTTCACACCCGCCAACAGCGAGCCAATATTGGCGACGCCGTAGTGGTAGGACAACTGCTCCGGCGTCACCCGCATATTTTGGATCAGCACATCCCGCGGCACAATCGCTTCGGCGGTCACCCGCTTGCCCCGGGTGCGCATAATGTTCACCTGGCTGGCCTTCTTGTCCGTGGCAAAGTTGGATTCCAGGAAAAAGCGCTGGATGCCGGAGTAGTGGTCCAGAATCCACGAACAGGCGGCAAAGGTGGCCCGCCCCACCATATTTTGCCCGGCCGCGTCGCCGGTGGTGTAGTTGAAGCGCAAAAAGGCAAATTTGTTGGACTGGTAGGGGTCGATGTTGTCCAGCTTCGCCACACGGGAGGTAGCCTCGGCCTGCTCGCGGATGGCGGGCAGGTTTTGGCCGACCCATTCGACAAACTCCCGCGCCCCCCGCGCATCCTCGAAGATAAAGACCGGTGCGCGCTGCATGGCGTCGGCCACGACCGTACACTTGACACCGCCGCTCAGGTTGAGCAGCTTCATGCCCCGGTTGTAGGAGGCCACCAGTGTGCCTTCCGTCGTCGCCAGGGGAATGATAAAATCCCCCTGCGCGTGCTCCCCGTGGATGGTCAGCGGCCCGGCAAAGCCCAAGGGAATCTGCACCACGCCGGTAAAGTTTTCGATGTTGCCTTTGACAGTGTGGGCGTCAAAGGAGTAGTGGTCGATGTGCTCGACCGGGCTGTCGGCGAAGTCGGCCACAAAGCGCTGGCGGGCGGCAATGATCTCTGGATTGTAATCATCGTCCCGGTCCCGGGGGATGCGGGTCAGTTTGTTGGGCGCTGAGATGGCGTCGTCCACAGCAAATTTGATACGGCCAAAGGGTTTGGTCTTGACCGCCAATTCGATCTCGTGCTTGCCCTTTGCCAGCCCCTCGATCTGTATCGTAACGTCCACAATCTGGCGCAACGGGAACTCGATGGGCGTGGCCTCGCTGATGGCCGACGGCTTCACCTTCTGGCCGTTGCCGATGTCCAGAGTGATGGCGCTGCTGGGCACAGCCTTGCCATCGATGCGCACTTCCTGGAATTCGGTAATCTGTGCGTCGCTCAGCCGATTCTTGATGTTAAAACGCACCCCGCCATCCACATTATCCAGACTGCCGTAGGTGTACAGCCGTTTCAGCAACATACTGGGAATCAGCGCCATCGGTTCACCTTCTCCTTCGTTGACGGAAGAGCGGGACGCAGATTTTCATGATCTGAGTTGATCTGCGCAGATCAATTCAGATCATGAAAATCTGCGTCCACTCTTCTCCTGGCTGAGCGGCTACGTTGAAAATAAAATTGCGGCACAGGTAGAGCCATTATCTGATTTTTGTGACGAAAATCAAAGTTGCGCTGATTCGTTGATCTGATTCCGGGAATCGGCTAGTTCGGTCGCGCAATGTCCGTGCGCCAGACCGCGCCGTCAAAGTGGATGTCAGCCAGCCCGGTGTAGGCCCGTTCGGCCGCGGCAAGCAGGCTATCGCCTACGCCTGTCACGGCCAACACCCGCCCGCCGCTGGTGAGCAAGCGGCCATCGGCCAGGGCCGTCCCTGCGTGGAAGACGGTACACCCGGCTGCCTCTGCCCCAGGGATGCCGTGGATTTCCTTGCCTTTGGCGTAGTGGCCCGGATAGCCGCCGGACGCCATCACAACCGTTGCCGCCACGCCCTTTCGCCAAACCGGGGGTGTTTCTCCCAGCCGCCCGTCAATGCAGGCCAGCATCAGATCGACCAGATCGCTCTCCAATAGGGGTAGCACTACCTGTGTCTCCGGATCGCCAAAACGGCAATTGAACTCCAACACCCGCAGCCCCTTCGCTGTCAGCATCAACCCGGCGTAGAGAACGCCCACGTAGGGCGCGCCTTCGGCAGCCATCCCGTCGATGGCCGGGCGCAGGACTGTGCGCTCCACCTCGGCCAGAAAGTTGGGCGTGGCCAGGGGCGAGGGAGCAAAAGCACCCATCCCGCCGGTATTGGGTCCGCGGTCGCCGGTGAGCAGCCGTTTGTGGTCCTGGGCCGGGGGCATCACCGCAATGTTCTTGCCATCGCTAAAGGCCAGCACGGAGACTTCCGCTCCCCGCAGCCGCTCCTCCACCAGCACAGTGGCGCTGGCCGCGCCAAAACTGCGCTCCACCAGCATCTGCCGCAGCACAGCCACCGCCTCATCCCGACTTTCTGGCAACACCACACCCTTGCCCGCAGCCAGCCCGTTGGCTTTGAGAACGGGCAGATCGTCCAGTCCCCATGCGAAATCTGCCGCCTCTTCAAAATCGCTGAAGACCCGGGCCCAGCCGGTGGGGATGGTGTGGCGCTGCATAAAGGCTTTGGAAAAGGCCTTCGACCCCTCCAACTGGGCGGCAGCCTGCACAGGGCCAAAGATGCGCAGCCCCGCGGCCTGGAAAAGATCGACGATTCCGGCCACCAGTGGCACTTCCGGCCCGACGACGGTCAGATCGATGGATTGCTGTTGGGCAAAGGCCAGCAGCCCGGCCAGGTCGCCGTCGCCGATGGCGACATTTTCACATTTGGGCGTTGTGGCCGTCCCGCCGTTGCCCGCTGCCACAAAAATCCGCTCCACTTGGGTGGACTGGCTCAATTTCCAGGCCAGCGCGTGCTCGCGCCCGCCGGAACCGATTAAGAGGAGGTTCATTGGGTGATGTCTCCGGTTTGTATTTCGTATTTCGTAAGTAGTGATGTTTTCGGCGCGGCTGTTTGTCTTTTCGTACAGTCGAATCCGCCAGAGAAGAAGAGTCGCTCTCTACCTACGCAATACGAAATACGCAATAC
>JACQGT010000473.1 GCA_016199425.1 Chloroflexota bacterium | reverse complement strand
GCGCCCATGATCGCCGCGCCGCGGAAGTGGCTCCAGCGGTAGAGATATTGCCAGTGATGTTCGATGCGCAACGGGTCCTGGCCCATCAGATAGCGTTTGAAGGTCTGCACCGCGCCGGCCGAGGCTTCCAGAAAGCCCCACGCGCCCGACTCGCCCAGGCCGGTGATGCCTGCGTCGGTCTTGACTTGGACAAAAAGATAGCGGTCTACGAAAATGGGCTGGACGTCGATGATCTTCAGCGTCATTGGAGTTTCCTTTAGCGTGTGATGTTGGGCAAGAAGAGTTGTTGTGTCACTGTGAAGCGGACAAGGGCCTCGCGGCTGCGCACGCCGTCGGTGACGATGACTTTTGCGCTGTGGCGGGTGGTGTGGGGCTGCAGGGCCAGCCGGTGGCCGCTTTCGCTCTGTTCCAGGCTGCGATCCAGCCAGGTGACGCCGTCGTCGGGGGAGTAGAAGACGCTGTAGAGCAGATCGTCTCCGTCGGCATCCCTGGCGTCCCAGGCCAGATCTACGCTGGCGGTGGCAGGGGGGAAAAGCACGCCGCTGACGGGATGGGTGAGGGTGATTTCCGGGGAGGACGCGCTCAATGGCAATGTATCCAGCAACTCCTCCCCCGGCCCCACCAGATCGATACGAGCCACCTCCGGTCCGTCGTCTATCTGATAGGCAAAGGTGAGCGCCTGTCGCACAGTGTCGGGGTGGGCTGCCACCACCCATTGAAGGTTCAGCGGATAGCGGGCCAGACGTTCGCCGCCGCCGTCGCGCAGGACAATCGCCCAATCCCCCCATCCCCTGTTTCCAGGTCCGGCGCCCCCAGCGTCTGGTAGGCGGGCAACAGCACCCCGGCGCTCAGCGTATCGCTGAATACCAATGCCCCGCGCACCAGCAACAGTTCCGGGTCCGGTTTGGCCTGGAGGATATGCAACAGATTCCAATAGGTGCAGCGGGCAATCCAGCGCGGCGAATCCTTGTCCACCAGATCGCCCATTACTGTGCTGGAGGCGTGGTGGCGTCGGCGTTTCTCCTGATCGAACACCTGAATCTGATGCCCATAGGCGACAGCCTCTGGTTTGTTGTGCCAGTCCCGGCCACACTGCTCCAACATCTGCGTTCTGGACCAGAGATAGGGCAGGGTATGCGCCAGTTCGTGGACGACAGTGCTGCCGCCGCCGCCGCCCCGCACAAAGATCACTTTCGGCGAAGAAGCCCAGTCCTCTGCCGTCGGTCTCACCAGGTCCATATCCTGATTCCGCATCAGAATCACCACCCGATCCCCGGCGCCGAGGAGTGAAGCCAGGGTTCGCTCGGCGTTGATGGCCGCTTCCAGCAGATCCCGGCGGGCCACGATAGCGTCTTTGAACAGCCGCTTGATCCAGGCGATAGTGCCTTCCTCCACGCCCTGCACGATGTGGCTCATATCCCGCACCGGGTGGCGGACGGCGACAAGCGTGCCCGGCTTCAACGGGAAGTAGTCATCCGCCACCAACTGGGAACCTCTGGCCTGAAAGTCGGACTCCTCTTTGAGCGCCTTCTGCTCTTCTGCGCTGGCCGGGGAGAGGAGAATCGGGTGGAATTGAAGCACAGGCGCGTGGGTTTCGATTACCGTTCCCTCCACAGTCACGCGGATACCCGTGCGGTCGTTGGGCGGCGCGCGGTCTGCCCGCACCACCTCGGCGATCAGGCGGTAGGGGCCGATACGGTTGAAGGTGAAGGCGGTGGGTTCGTCTGGGGACTTGGGGGGAGGAACGCCGTCGGTCGTATCCACGCGGAAGGTAAAGGGGCGGGAATCCACCCGGCAGGGGCCGAGCAGGGGCAGTGTGTTCGATAGCACCTCGCTGGTATAAATCTCACGGGGCGGCTCGCCGTTTTCTTCGACAGAGAAGCGGAAGCGCACTGGCACATTGACTGCGCCGCGGCTGATACCTCTAATTTCAATTGTATTGCGTCTGTCCAGGGCGGCCTCGCCCACGGGGCGCAGAATGCCAAAGAGCAGCGTAGGACGGCCCAGGACCATCGGCAATTCGGCGCGGAACGCGGTTGGGCCCAGGCGCACCAGTTGGCGGGTAGGCCGGTCCGGGAATACGTTGTCGTCCTGCCAGACGCCCTGGGACGGCTGCATCCAGCCATCCTGAATGGTCAAGGAGCAGATTTCTTCGGGGATGGGCGTGGGCGGCGGGACGGACGCGTCCACGTGGAGGGTGTAGCGCAGGGGGATGTGGAATGTCTGTCCTCCGGTGGTGGGGGCCACGTCAACGTCCAGAGGATACGTGCCCGCGAGAACGTCATTATCGACGCTGATGTGCCCCTGGCTCACACCGATAGGTGTTGTTTCGTTCAGTTCAAACCCATCCGGCGTAAAGATCATATCGATACCCGGCTGTGACTCCACCTGGATTTTGACCTGCCAGAGACACGGGCCGCTGCTGGTGGTCGTGATGACGACGTTTTGAAGTTGGCAGCCTGGGCAGGTGGCGCCCTCCTTCTTGCGTATCTCCGCGCCAATCTCACAGTTGGCTGGCCAGTCGCTTGGCGGCGTTGTTGGCTGTTCTATCCGCAGAAGGAGCAAGAAAAAAATAGGCGCAGCGGCGGCGACCATCCACACACGGAAGTTGAAGGTGGGCAATCTGTTCACGGAACTCTTCTCCTTTCCCCAGGCAGATTCTACGACAAAGCGGGCTGTTGCCTCTAATGATAGAAGGGTGTTTATTGTCTCTTGTGGATGCTCCTGGCTACAGAGTATCATGTGGGAGGGCGCAGGTCAATCGAAATCAAAACATCAAAAGGTTTCGGGGGAAGTGATGTTAAAAGGCGCGAACGACAGAGAATCAACTGCTCCGGTAGAGGTGGAATGGCAAGTGTTCTTCGAGGAGGATCCGGGGGCGGACGCTGACGAGGGCGCCGGCGTCGATATGCTACCGGCGCACACACGCGGGGTCTGGACTCAGCCCCGTTTTCTCCTGCAATGGGGTGGACTTCTCTGTCTTTTTCTTCTGGTCGTCGGCTACACCCTCTGGGATAGTGCAGCCGCAGGATCGCCGGAATCCTTGCCCCCGCGCACTCTCCCGATTGCGGCGGCCCGCAGCGCGGACGCCCTGGCCGCACAGTCGCGGGACACAACCCTCACCGAACACCTGCGTATCTACACCAGTGGGCCGGATGTGGCCGTGGTGGCCGCGGGCGCGCAGGAGATGGAGAGCGTAGACGAGGCGATCCACGCCGCGCTGGGCCTGCCGCCCAACCGAGCCGTCGGCGCACCGGATGGACGGCTCTTCGTCATTGTACAGGGGCAGCAGCGCGCCCAGTGGGATGGCGCGGCGGGCCGTGTCTTCCTGCCTTCCCCGGAGCGCCTGGCAAATTCTACGCCAGAAACCCAGGCCACTCTGCTGCGCCAGAGTTGGGCGATTGCGCTGGGGGAGCAGGCAGTGTTGGAGGCGGGCGCGCATCACCGGCTGCCCTACCGCTGGCTGCCATTTCTCAGCGGTCTGCGTCTGTGGCTGCTGTGGGATGGGGGCGGCCCGCTGACAGTGGGCAAGGAGCGGATTGTGGCGTGGCTGGCCCAACCAGAGCGCAAGGGGTTGTCTCTGGAAGATGTGGTGGATATTTGCAGGGCCTTTGCCTTCTGGCGGCTTTCGCCTCTGGACTACGCAATCCCTGTGGGCTGCGACCAGTCGGGCTATTTTATGCCCAGCCCGGTGCCTCTTCCTACCCAACTCTCGGCCCTCGCTCCCATCTACCCGCCCAAAGACAGTCTGGACGACCAGTACACCCCGGCCCAGACAATCGAGAGCAAAGCCTACGCCATTGCCCTGGCGCTGCTGATCCAATACGCAGCGGAACGCTACGGGCGACAGACTCTGCCTGTTCTGCTGGCCGCGTTGCAGGAGCACGACGGCTGGGACACGCTCATCCCCGCGGTCTACGGCGTCTCGGCCCAGGAGTTCGAGGCGGGCTGGCAGCGCTGGCTGGCGGAGAATTGGTAGGGCGGATTGGCAGTCCGCCTCACGCGGGTAGAGCCGGCGCGGCCGCAATCCCTTGCCGGATTGAGAGAGCTTTGGTATAGTACGATTCTGTGTACGCTGGGTTTTCTTGTCAAAGGGCAACTACTCAGGCCCAGAGAGAAACTCGGTTTTTGCGCTAACGAAATCGTTTCGCCGACTAGACAAAAACCGAGTTTCTGCCTGAGCAGTTACGTCAAAGGAGGGAAAAATGTATGTGATTGCGCCTGTGCAGGAAGCGCTACCGAAAGCTCCCAAACTATCCAGAGATGAGCCGTTGACGAGGGAGTATTTCCAGGCTTTGCGCGAATTTACTGCACTGCTGCCAGGAGACGATGGGGAACCCATGGAAAACGAGCGCGAACGCATCCAGATCAATCTGTGCATTGACTCGATCTATCAGCAGTGGGCTGACCGCACTGATTTTTTCGTGGGCGGCAATATGTTTGTCTACTACACCCCGGCCCAGGGCGAACAGGTGATCCGCGAAATCGCCGATGCAGATGCGCCGCGCCGCGCCTATCGCGGGCCGGACTTCTTCGTCGTGCGTAACGTTGACGGCAGCTACCGGCGGCAGACGTGGGTTGTGTGGGACGAGCAGGGCCGCTACCCCGATCTGATCTGTGAATTGCTCTCCCCTTCGACGCGCCAGTATGACTTGGGCGCCAAAAAGGATCTCTACGAGCAGACCTTTGGCACAAAGGAATACTTCGTCTTTGATTATATGCACCCGACCGCGCGCGGGGCGTTGCGCGGTTGGCGGCTGCGGGGCGGGCGCTATGAGCCGATTGCGGCGAATGAGCGGGGCTGGCTGTGGAGCGAACAG
>JACQGT010000474.1 GCA_016199425.1 Chloroflexota bacterium | reverse complement strand
TCCATCTATGGTTTTGTTGGACAAAAGGGGCAAAAACCGCTATACTACAGTAGCCAAAAGAACTTTTGTTCGTATTGTGCCGTCCGCATTCCGCATTCCGAGGTTTCGTATGACTGCCTTCCGCGTCGTCAGTGACTTTCAACCGACCGGCGACCAGCCCGAGGCCATTGCCAAACTGGTCGAAGGGGTGCGCAACGATCTGCGCCATCAGGTGCTGTTGGGCGTCACCGGCTCCGGCAAGACCTACACAATGGCGAAGGTGATCGAGCAGGTGCAGAAGCCCAGCCTGATCATCGCCCACAACAAAACGTTGGCCGCCCAACTTTATAGCGAGATGCGGGAATTTCTGCCCAACAATGCGGTGGAGTATTTCGTCTCCTACTACGACTACTACCAGCCCGAAGCCTACATCCCGCGCAGCGACACATTCATCGAGAAAGATTCACAGATCAACGAGGAGATCGACCGGCTGCGCCTGGCCGCCACCAGCGCGCTTTTCAGCCGCCGGGATGTTGTGATTGTGGCGTCGGTCTCCTGCATCTACGGCCTGGGCAGCCCGGAGGATTACGGCCAGGTCGCCATCAAACTGAAGGTGGGGGAGATGACCCGGCGCAGTCTGCTTCTGCGCCATCTGGTGGAAATTCACTACGAGCGCAACGACAACACCCTGCAACGCTCCAAATTTCGCGTGCGGGGAGATGTGCTGGAGGTGCAGCCGGCCTACAAAGACATTGCCTACCGCATCAGTTTTTGGGGGGACGAGATCGAGCGCATTTCGGAGATCGACACCCTCACCGGTGAACTGCTGGCGGACCACAGCGAAATTGAAATCTTCCCGGCCAAACATTTCATCACCCCCAAAGACAAATTGGAAGAGGCGATTGAAGAGATTGAACAGGAGATGGAGGATCAGGTTGCGCTCTTCCGTAGCCAGGACAAACTGCTGGAAGCCCAGCGCCTGGAGCAGCGCACCCGCTACGATCTGGAGATGTTGCGCGAGATTGGCACGTGCAGCGGCGTGGAGAACTACAGCCGCCCCCTGGCGCGCCGGCCTGCGGGCAGCCGTCCGTGGACACTGCTCGACTATTTCCCGCCAGATTGGCTCGTCTTTATCGACGAGAGCCATATGAGCATTCCCCAGTTTCGGGGGATGTATGCGGGGGATCGCTCGCGCAAAACTGTGCTGGTGGAGCACGGCTTCCGCCTGCCCAGCGCCCTGGATAACCGTCCGCTCACCTTCGACGAGTTTGAGATGACTGTGCGCAACGCCGTCTACATCAGCGCCACGCCCGGCCCCTACGAGATGGAACACAGCCAGCAGACGGTGGAGCAGGTCATCCGCCCCACCGGTCTGCTCGATCCGATCGTCGAGATACGTCCCAGCAAAGGCCAGATCGACGATCTGCTGCGCGAAGTGAAGATACGCGTGGCGAAGGGTCAACGGGCACTGATCACCACCCTGACCAAACGCATGTCCGAGGACCTGTCCGAATATCTGGCCGAACTGGGCGTGAAGGTGCAATATTTGCACAGCGACATCGAGACGCTGGAACGGGTGGAGATTCTGCGCGACCTGCGCCTGGGGGTCTACGACGCGGTAGTGGGCATCAATCTGCTGCGCGAGGGGCTGGACCTGCCCGAAGTGACGCTGGTTGCCATTCTGGACGCGGACAAAGAGGGCTTCCTGCGCTCACAGTCCGCGCTGATCCAGACGATGGGCCGGGCGGCCCGCCATCTGGAAGGGCGGGCGATCCTCTACGCCGACAAAATGACGGCGGCGATGGAAGGGGCTATCGGTGAGACCAACCGGCGGCGCGCCATCCAGGAAGCCCATAACCTGGCGCACGGGATTGAGCCGAAGAGTATTGTCAAGAGTGTGCGCGACCTGACCGACCGGGTGAAGGTGTTGGCCGAAGCAAAGGCCGAATACCGGGTCAACGGCGCGGCCGAGAACGTCTTCGACCCGGCCTCCCTGCCCAGAGATGAACTGGTCCGGCTGATTCGCAGCATTGAAAAAGAGATGAAAGAGGCCGCGGCTCAACTGGACTTTGAGCGGGCCGCGCAGTTGCGGGATCAGTTGATCGAATTGCGCCAGGTGGAGGTGGAGTCGATTGGGGTCAAGGCGTGAGGGGGAAGTGACAGTAATCAGTAACTCAGCGGATTACCGCGCAATCTCCACAATCCCCTCGGCCAGAATGGCGCTGTTGATCTCCCCTGCGTGGACCCGACGAATGATGCCCTGGCTGTCGATGAAGAAGGTGGTGGGCAGTCCTAGGATACGGTATTCCCGCCCCACAGCCATATCCCCGTCCAGCAAAATGGGAAAGGTAATGCCGAACTCGTCCAGAAATGGCCCAACAAGCGCGGCTTCCTCCCCCTGATCCACACCCACAACCAGCAGATCGTCCCCGTAGCGTTCGTAAGTTGCTTGCAGCGCGGGCATCTCCGCCCGGCAGGGGCGACACCAGGTGGCCCAAAAGTTGAGTACCACAGGCTTGCCCTGGAAGTCGCTCAAACTGGCTTCCTCACCCGTGTCAAAGCGGGTGAGGGTAAAATCCGGCGCGGGGTGATCCACCGCAGGCTGGGGTTCGCGCCTGGCCGGGGACGCGTCCGCAGGCAGCCGCGTCCACCAGAGCCAGCCGCTGCCCAGGATGAGAATTGTGAAGAAAGTGATAGTCCAGCGGTTCATAGCATTCCTTTGCGAACGGCGAACGGCGAAC
>JACQGT010000060.1 GCA_016199425.1 Chloroflexota bacterium | reverse complement strand
GGTAGGAGCGGGCCAGTCTGGCGATGGGTGCGGGCGCGGCCAGCCAGCCCAGCCGCCAGCCGGTCATCGCGTAGGCTTTGCTGAAGCCGTTGATAATGAGAGTGCGCTCAGTCATCCCTGGCTGGGCAGCCAACGAGCGATGCACCTGGCCGTCGAAAAGAATGTGTTCGTAGATTTCGTCGCTGAGTACGTAAAGATCGAATTCTACTGCGATCTTTACAATGGCGTCGATCTCGTCCTGCTGCAACACCCGGCCGGTGGGGTTGTTGGGCGAACAGGCCATCAGCAGCTTCGTCTTTTCGGTCACGTGGCGGCGCAGGAGCGCCTCGCTCACCCGGAAGTTCTCGGCGGCGGGCAGGGCCACGTGGACGGGTACGCCGCCGTTCAACTGTACCATCGGCGCATAGCTCACCCAGGCCGGGTCGAGAATCAGCACCTCGTCGCCGGGGTTGAGGGTGGCGGCCAGCCCGGCGTAGATGGCCCACTTGGCCCCTGGCGTCACCAGAATCTGATCCGGCGTGGCGGTGACGCCATTCTCGCGGGCCAGCTTGCCCACAATCGCTTCCAGTAGAGCAGGTGTGCCAAAGCTGGGCGGATAGTGGGTGTCGCCGCTGCGGATGGCGGCAAAGGCGGCTTCCTGGATGTGTGCCGGCGTGTCGAAATCCGGTTCACCCCCGGCCAGATTGATCACATCCAGCCCGGCCGCGGCCAATTCGCGGCCCTTCTGCATCATCGCCGCGGTCACGCTGGCGGGGACGGAGTTTACGAGTGTGGAGAGTGGTTTCATTGTCTTGCCTGTAGCTCCCGTGAAAGTTGGGGTCGAAATTGCTTGACAGCGCTTTACAAATGTGGTACTCTACATCTGCCAGTGGACAAAATTCGGCTCCATGCCGTGTAATTGCGGGACTGCGGTCGACGCAATTCTATATCCCTGGCAAATACCGCCAAGCCAAAGCCGCTTCTGTAAGCGGCTTTGTTTGTGTGTAAAACCTTCCGTAGCCTGCCTTGCGTTTGTCGTCAATATCCTCCACCAGATGAATAGTCGGCCAAAGATAGGTCAGGTAACGGTCCTCACGTTTTTCGTAAAGTCTCTGCAATGCCCAAGTAAAGTAGTCCACCGCCTGCAAACCAGCCTGTTCAGCCGGGGTTGCGGCGGAAACCTCCATAGGCGCATCGCTTACGATATTCCATTGTTGCGCAAAGCGCGCACGGGCACTCTCAAGCGCTTTGCGCAATGCGGCTGTGCGATCGGTAGCTCCCCGCTTTGAGAAGACGATTTCATAGCCGCCGTCTTTGTGCAGTCGATTTTTGAACAGACGACGGACAAGATAATCGTAGAGTTCGTTCGGATGATAGCGATAGGTAGCACTGCGTTCGTTCTGTTGACGAACATAATCCAGGACGCTCCACTTGTCGGTAACGACGGCGAAGAAGCGCAAATCGCTCACACCGCGCAAAAGGGAGAAGACTTCGCGACGCACTTCTGGCAGGTCGTCCTTGGCGTGAAAAGCCACTGCTGTCTTTCGCTCGTCCGGTTGCATTGATGGCACATCTCGAAAATAGGGGTCGCTCAATAGCTGTGAGCGTAAATCGTCTACGCTCTGCTGTAGGCCTACAGGATCAGGCACATCCAGCAATCCCAGCATAAAAAATCGCGAACAGCCTGGTGTTTCGATAATAACCCGGCCTTTGTTGGCGAAGATCACGCCGTCGCCTGCCTCATCCACAAAGTAGTGACGGCTTTCCCCACTTTTTTTACGCGCCCGCGTAGAATCAGCCATCATCCTCACTCCTTCGTCGAGCTTCGACTTACCCCGCCTTCAGCACATCCGCAATCGCGGCGCACAGATAGTCCATATTCCCTTCGGTCATCCCGGCCACGCTGATGCGCCCGGAGCCGACGATATAGACGGCGTGGCGCTCGCGCAGTGCCTTCACCTGGGCCGGGGTCAGCCCGCTGAAGGAGAACATCCCCCGCTGGCGGGCGATGAACGAAAAATCCCGATCCACGCCCTTTTCGTTGAGCGTCTCCACGAACAGATGGCGCATTGTGTTGATGCGCTGGCGCATATCCGCTACTTCGCCCTCCCAGCGGCGGCGCAGCTCCGGGTCGCCCAGGATCGTGCGCACGATCTCGCCGCCGTGGGCCGGCGGGTTGGAGTAGTTGGCCCGGATGCAGCGCTTGATGTGGCTGAGGCTGGCCTCGGCGGCTTGCGGGCTGCGGGCCACGAGAGTCAGCGCGCCCACCCGCTCGTTGTAGAGGCCGAAATTCTTGGAATAGGAGCTGGCGACGAACATCTCCGGGCAGTGGGCGGCGACGGCCCGCACGCCCGCCGCGTCCTCCTCCAGCCCGTCGGCGAAGCCCTGGTAGGCGAAGTCGAGCAGGGGGAGGACGCCCCGTTGCGCGGCCACTTCCGCTACAGCCTGCCACTGGGCCGGAGAGAGGTCAACGCCGGTCGGGTTGTGGCAGCAGCCATGCAGCAGCAGCACATCCCCCGCCGGGATCGTACCCAGAGTCGCCAGCATCCGCTCAAAGTCAATGGCGTTGGCGGCCGGGTCGAAGTAGGGATAGGAGGCCACCTTCAACCCGGCGGACTGGAAGACGCTGGGGTGGTTGGGCCAGGTGGGGTCGCTGAGCCAGACCGTCGCGCCGGGGGTGATCTGGGCCACGAAGTCGCCCGCCACCCGCAACGCGCCCGTGCCGCCGGGCGCGTGGGCAGTCACAGCCCGCCCACTGGTCACAATCGCGTGGCTATCGCCGAAGACCAGCCGCTGGCTGGCCGCGGCGTACTCCGGGCTGCCGTCGATGGGTAGATAGCTCTTTGTCTTTTCGCCGCTGAGCAGACGCCGCTCGGCCTCTTTGACTGTCTCCAACACAGGCGTCGCGCCGCCCGCGTCTTTATAGACGCCCACGCCCAGGTTCACCTTGCGGGGATTGAGGTCTTTCTTGAATGCTTCGGTCAGGCCAAGAATGGCGTCGGGCGGGGCGGGGGTAATGGAGTCGAACATAGGAGGTAGTCCTTTGGACGAAAGAGTGGGAAATGGGATGATCTCTTGTCAGGTTGATGATGAGATGATGAGATGATGGACCGTCCATCATCTCATCATCTCATCATCTTTCAAAAACAATTCAACAAAACCGAAGCGCTCCACATCGACTAATCCTTTGTCCGTCAGCTTCAGCTTCGGGATCACCTCCAGAGCCATGAAACTCATGGCCATAAAAGGGTCGTGGAGGGGGGAGCCGAGTTCGGCGGCCGCGGCGAGAAGCTCGTCATAGCCGGCGCGCACCGCGGCCACGGGCTGGTCGCTCATCAGACCGGCCACGGGCAGGGGCAGCCGGGCCAAGAGCCGTTCGCCATCGGCAATGGCAAGCCCGCCGCCCATCTCGCCCACGGCGCGAGCCGCGGTCAGCATCGAAATATCGTCCGCGCCGATGACCACCAGATTGTGGTGGTCGTGGGCCACTGTCCCGGCCAGCGCGCCCCGCTGCAAACCGATGCCCTGGATAAAGCCGAGACTCTGGCCGCCGCTGGCCGTGTGCCGCTCGATGACGGCCATTTTCAGAATATCCCGGGCCGGGTCGGCCACAGCCAGACCGTCCACAACCCGCGCGGGCAGGATGCGCTCTTCGGTGACCAACTGGTTTTCCAGCGAGCCAATCACCCGAATGTTGTCGCCCCGGTCGGGGATGCGCAACTCCACACGCTCCCACGCCACCCGCATCGTCTCGCGGATAGCCGGGGGCGCGGGCGGCGCGGCCAGCCTCACATCCGGCGCGATGCGGCCCTTCTCCGCCACCAGCCGCCCGCCCGCATAGACCAGCCGGACGCGGGGTGCGGCCAGATCGTCGAAAACGATCAGATCGGCCAGGCGGCCCGCAGCCAACGCGCCCCGGTCGTGCAGGCCGTAGCATTCGGCTGTGTTCAGGGTGGCCAGGCGAAAAGCGATAACCGGATCAACGCCGTAGGCGATGGCTTCCCGCAGCATATAGTCGATGCTGCCCTGGTCCAGCAGGTCGGCGGGCTGGCGGTCGTCCGTGCAGAAGCAGATGCGCCGGTGGTTGGCCGGGGTGATGAGGGGCAGAAGGGTGTGGAGATTGTGGGCGTTGGTGGCCTCCCGGATCAGTACGTAGAAGCCCCGGGCCAGCTTTTCGGCGGCTTCGGCGACGGTTGTGCATTCGTGTTCTGTCTGCACCCCCGCGGCTGCATAGGCGTTGAGGCTATGGCCGCTGAGATGGGGCGCGTGGCCGTCTCGGGGGCGACCGGCAAAGGCGGCGATCTTCGCCAGCACAGACGGGTCGCCGTTGATTACACCGGGAAAGTTCATCAACTCGGCCAGGCCGTGTACCGCACCCTCGGCCAGAAGCGTGGCCAGATCGGCTGCGTCCAGAGCTGCGCCGCTGGTCTCCATCTGGGTGGCGGGCACCGCGGAGGGGGCCATCACCACCACGCGCAGGGGCAAGCCCCGGCAGCTTTCGGCCATAAAGCGCACACCGGCCAGCCCGGCTACATTGGCGATCTCGTGGGGGTCGATGACCGCGCTGGTGACGCCCCGGGGCAGCACAGCCGCGGCAAACTGGGCGGGGGTACACAGGCTGCTTTCGATGTGGACGTGGGCGTCGATCAGCCCCGGGCTGACATACGCGCCGCGCAGATCGACCGTCCGGCGGGCGCGATAGCCTGGCCCGATCCCGGCGATGCGGTCGCCGCAGATGGCGATGTCCGCCTCTTCGATTGCGCCGGAAAAGACGTTCACCAGCCGCCCGCCCCGCAGGAGCAGATCGGCAGGCTCATCACCCCGGGCCACGGCCAGCAGGTCGGTTAACGACATCAAAGTTTCCAGAAAATAGGACGCGAATGAAACGGATTGGGCGGATTACAGCGGATAGACTCGGCAACCCGTTCGGGTCATTATAAGCAGTGTCGGGGGAAATGGGAAGATGCGAGGAGGCTCGGACGGTGTTATTGTGAGTTCAGGAAATGATCCGGACAATTTCGTTTACAACTTCATCCACTTTTGCAGAGGAAAGATGGCCGGCCAGCCGAATGATAATGCTGTCTTCTGCTGTAAACAAACGATTTGGACGGATGTTGCTTTCACGGGGCAACACGCCGCTCTCGAAATCTGCACTGCCCACGGGAATTGCGCTGTTGTCGTGGGCGCGCCTGCTGGTGATCATACACAGGATCAGATCATCGTGGGCTTCCAGCAGAGCAATCACCAGGGCCGGTCGCTTTTTGCTGGCGCTCAGATAGGAAAATGGGAAGGGCAGAACGACCACATCGCCTTTTACAAATCCTGCCATGCCTCGTCCTCTTCTGGTGTGTCCCACTCTTTCATCAGCACTTGCTCCGATGCGAACATTGTTGCACGGGATTCCTTCACTACGATGGATTGAGACTGTCGTGTACTGCGCCGCTCTGTCAATGCGTCGCGCACGGCCAGGTAATCTTCGTACGCCATGACTGCGACAATCGGTTTGTTCTGGCGGGTGATCACAACATCGGTACCGGCGGTCAACGCCAATTCCAATAGATCTCGCCAATGATTACGCGCTTGACTGCTATCC
>JACQGT010000492.1 GCA_016199425.1 Chloroflexota bacterium | reverse complement strand
CACATGGCATTCATTTTATGCGATCCCGTAGGATTCCTGAAAGAAATGTTTGACCCCCCGCCAATTTTGCACAAAATTTGGGTGATAGGTCAATACGCCTTCACGGACAGAGAAGTTGTCGTTGCCGGAGAAGACCAGAAAGAGGGTCCGGCCATCTGCTGCCATCCACTTGACAGGGAAGCAGCCGCTCTCACCCGGTCCCACATCCCACTGCTCTGTGAAGAAGACCGTTGTCCATGGCCCCCAGGGCTCCGGTGCATCGTAGACGGCAAAACCACCTGCATAGCGGGTATCGGCCCGGTCGCCGCTGGTGGGGTCGGCGCTGGGCAACTGTTGCCACCAGAGATAGCGACCGGAAGGGGTGTGGTAACTGATGCTGGAACGGCCGCATTTGCCGGGATGGGTGAAGAGTGAACCCCGCTCACCGATGTCCGTAGACCAGACTGGCGTGTTGGCGTCATCGATTGAGACCAGGAACTCGTAGGCGTCCCGCATTTCAAGCTGGGTCCTGGGAACGCGCAGGAGGACGAAGTGGTCCGCAGCTTCGTAGGCGCTGGCCGTGTCCGGCGTGACCAGATAGACGTACCCATCTCTGGCCTCCGCATAGTCTGGGCCGAACTGGATGGCGGCCAGATAGCCAAAGTCAGGAAAGTACCAGTCTGCCCAGGTCCAGGAACGTCCGCTATCCAATGACCAGGCCAACTGGGAACTACGCCCGTCTCCATCGGCGTTGCGTACCCATAGATAAAGGAGACCGTTGAGCATCAGCAGAGAGCTTGCCTTCTTGCCCCGCCGTCCGTGCTGGCGGTTCTCGCCGTCCGAGCGGATATTCAGACAGGTGAGACCAGTCTGGGGATGACCCATAACCACGCCAAAGCCTAGCCCCAGCTTCTCTTGCAGGGGCGGATCGAAGCCGTAACCGTCGCCGTAGGCGGTGTAGAGATAATCGTCACCTGCCCAGGTCATCGGCCAGTTGTCGCTGCCGTCCCTGGTCTTGCCGCCTCCGGCCAGACGCACAATCGAGGATGCCGGACCCCATTCGATGCCCGAGAATACCGGGCTGGATGGAGAGGGCGATTGGGCAAGGAATGTCTCCATGACAGGGCGGAAGAGATGCCGCTCCACGCCGGTCCAGAAAGGGAGATCGTCATCCAGCATCTCGCCGTTGCGTACAATGACCAGATCCAGACTGGGCACGGCCAGCAGGAGTTGATGGCCTGCGCCTGCTCCGGCAAAGGCATCCCTGGGCACAGTGGGCCACACACTGTCATCGTTCACATACCAGCCCAGGCCCGAACCGGGCGCATTCATATTCTCGCTGCGGTCAGGTCTGGGCATTTCGGCGAACACCAGAACCTCGCGCACCCGTGCCGGGTGGAGCAGCTGCCGCCCCTGCCAGATGCCGTCTTGCATCAGCAGTTGGGCGATGTGGGCCACGGCTCTGGGGGTGAAGTTGCCACCACCCCAATTGGCGACCAAAGGCAGGCCATCCAGTGTATGGGTCTCGCCATAGCCGATGGACCACTCCTCGTCCTCAATGCCCAGGGGTTCTATGATCTTCTCAGTCAGGAGCGTACGCAGGTCCGGCCAGGGGGAGTTGACCAGACTGGCGGTGACAGCGTAGGCGAGCATGGCCATACCTGGATTGCTGTAGGCATACTCACTACCCGGCTCGAACAGGAGGGGAGCGTAATCCCGTGAAACTGTAAATGGGTCTGGCTCCCGCCGCCAGAACTGGCCCTTCCAACCCGGCAGGGTCATATGCTGTTCCGTGCTGCTCTGGCCTGCCGCTAACGCTTGGGCACGTTCCGCGGCTGTCAGCTCCGCATCGGCAATCCCCGAAGTGTGAGTGGCCAAGTGGCGCAGGGTGATGCGGGATTTGACGGCATCGTTCTGCCACTGGGGGATGTACTTGCAGGCCGGTTCGTTCGGGTGAATGTAGCCGCCGTCTATGGCCAGGAGGAGAGACAGGCCGCCCACCAGGGCTTTGGCAAGCGAAGCGGTGTAGTGTCTGCGCTCTGCGAACCAGCCATCGGTATAGCGCTCAAAGATGATCTGGCCGTGGCGCACAACCAGAAAGGTGCGGGTCTGGCGAGCGTGTAAGCTCTGCCAGAGCAAATCCAACGCAGCGCCATTCAATCCATGCTCTTCCGGTTTCGACTCTTCCCACATGGGTCGTACCCTTCCTTACAAGTTGGCTATCGGTGACTCCGTTCACCCAAACCGGCTCTCTACCGGATGTGTGCGCTATTGCCCAACCACAACGCAACCAGAGGACCTGTCTCGCCATAGATGGGATCCATGAGCGGTAGGGGAACTCGTCGAATGTTGGCGAAAGCCATCGCACGTTCCTGGGCCGTGCCTCGGCAGAGGTCCCAGGTCTGGCCTGGCGGATAGGCGCCTACCACGAGCAGGTCTGGACTGGCGTCGAGTCGCTTGTGGCCCGTCCCCGCGGGCAGGACGAGTACCGTCCCGGCTGCTGCGGTCAGCGTCACGCCCTGTGCACCGCCCAGTTGTACCCTCGCCCACCCCCTCACAACCGCCAGCACTTCATGCGCGGTGCTGTGGTAGTGGTGGAAGGGGTAGATGCCGTTGCGCCATATGCCGCCCCAGCCGTTGCGCCGGAAGGTCTCTTCGGCAACGGCGGCGGGGTCCGGCCTGGCGACGGGGAGAGCGTCCTGGTAGACCAGCAGGGGCAGGGAGGGATGGTTGGGGATGGAGCCGTCATCGACCAGCAGGTATGTTGAATGGTGCATGGCTCGCTCGACGTTCAGGTTGGACGAGGCTGATACAGTCCAGGACGATACATACTCAGAAGGCTGAACGAACGATGATTAACGCATAGCTGCCGCCTGATAGAGTGCTACCATCATACGGCTTTTTGATATGAGCGCAAACAGAACGCACGTTCTGTTCTGGGGATAAGAACACGGATGACATGGATTGTCAGGATTCACACGGATTCAATCTGCGCAAACCTGATGTTTCTGCCGGATGACCCCGGGGCGCTGCGTTCTGATTTTCATTCCTATCTGCTTTGACCCGCGAACTATCGGGGAACTCTCGCCGGGGGTGGCGTATGTTTGAATTCTGTGGGAGAATAGCTTTTCGAGTCGCATCATTCACTTTCACCCAGGAGGAATCTCAATGCAGCCCATCGTAGATACCCACCAGCATCTGTGGGATTTGGACAAATTCCGCCTGCCCTGGCTGGCGGATGTGCCCGCCCTGCGCCAGAGCTACCGCACCAGCGACTACCTGGCCGCTACGGCCGGGCTGGGCGTGGTGAAAGCCATTTATATGGAAGTGGACGTGGCAGCGGAACAGCAGCGCGCGGAGGCCAACGCGCTGATCGATCTGTGCGCGCTGGAGGATACGCCCACTGTAGCTGCGGTGATTTCCGGGCGGCCTGCTTCGCCCGACTTTGCCGCCTATATCCGCCACTACGCCGCGTACCCGGCTATTGTGGGCGTGCGCCAGGTGCTGCACGTACACGATGCGCCCCGCGGCCTCTGCTTGACGCCTCAATACGTGGAGAATATCCGGCTGCTGGGTGAATTGGGGCTGAGCTTTGACATCTGTATGCGCCCCGGCGAACTGGGCGATGCGGTCAAGCTGGCTGCCCAATGCCCCGACACCCGTTTTGTCGTCGACCACTGCGGCAACGGCAACCCGTATGTCATTGCCGGCGAAGAACCCCTGCCCTCGGAAAACCCCTTCTCCCACACCCGCGCCCAATGGATGGCGGATATGGCGGCGCTGGCCGCTCTGCCCAACACCATCTGCAAAATCTCCGGCATCGTCGCCAGCACCCGCCCCGGCTGGACAGCAGTCGATCTGGCCCCGGCGGTCAACCACTGCCTGGACAGTTTCGGTTTTGATCGGGTGGTCTTTGGCGGGGACTGGCCGGTCTGCACGCTGGGCGCGGGGGGTTCCTACGGAGCGTGGGTGGCAGCACTGAAAACGATTGTAGCCAGGCGTAGCAGCCGGGAGCAGGCTGCCCTCTTCCACGACAATGCGCTGGCGTTCTACGGCCTGGACTGAGCAAAGAGCACACCGCGGAGGCGCGGAGAGCGCGGAGGAAGAAAGGGAGAGAGGTGAGAAAAGTTGGTTGACACCTATCCTCCCCCGGTAAACCTGCACCTATCCGGTTACGTTTACAATCTGCCCACCTTTCCATCTCTCTCCGGGCAGCAAACGGACGGGCGTGCCCACCACCCCAGCTTCGATACAGAGCATCCGCCGGTAGCCCTCCGCCTCCAGATCGGGGATGCGAGCGGCCCGCTCCACGCCGGGGTTCCAGAGGACGATATCGGGGAGATTTTCGTTCGTCAGTGTAACGGTGCGCGGCCCTTCCCGTACAATCGCACTCTGCGCGCCGTAGCAGACCCGGCCCGCGCCTTCCGGCCCGAAACCGAGCAGCCGCTCGCTCTGGGGCGCTTCCCGCTGCTCGGTGAAAGTGTTTTTGTAGGGGATACCGGCAAAGCCCTCGACGGTCGTCTGAAAGACATCTTCCAAACGCAGATAGGTGTGCAGCGCGCCGCTGAAGGTGAAATCGACGTCGCCGCGATTGGTGACAGAAAAGGCGATGCGCAGCCGAGGCCCGCCTACAGTGACGACGATCTGCGCGGCAAAGGCGTGCGGCCAGATGGCCCGCGTCGCCGGGCTGTCGGTCAAACGCAGGGTGGCCGTGACAGTCCCGCCGTCGTCCGCGCTCACGCCCACCACTTCCCAGGGCACGTTGCGGGCGAAGCCGTGGGGTGGCAACGGCCCTTCCCCGGAAAACTGCGGCCAGCAGACGGGCACCCCGCCCCGGATGGGGTCGCCGGGGGCAAAACGGGCCGTGCGGCTCAGGAAGAGCTGCTCGACGCCACCGGCAGGAATCCACGAGGTGACGTGCGCTCCCTGCAGGTAGATTTCGGCCTTTGCGCCGTCGGGCGCGCTGAGGACGAATTTGGGCAGTCCACCCGCGCCGGGGAGGATGGGGGTTGAGATGGCGGGCATACGATCTGTCTCCGTTGGGTTGGGGATAGGATGGGATGTTGGGAGAAGAATAGCAGCGGGGCGGGCTTTGCGCAAGCCGTAGATTTACCCCCACCCAACCTCCCCCATTCTGGGGGAGGAGTCGATCTCGCGTGCCGCGCTGATTCCGGGAATCGGCCAGAAGCGCCAGGGCATTCGAGAGATCGTGTGGCCGATTCCCGGAATCGAACCAGCCACCCGCCACCGGACGGATTGCCAATCCGTCCTACACATCCGACGCGGGGCGTCGCAGAGCCGTAACACCCCCACCCAACCTCCCCCCATTCTGGGGGAGGAGTCGATCTCGCGTTGGGCTGCGGTTGTACAACCAATGCCATCTGTCCCGTCAACAGTCCCTCCCCCGCTGCGGGGGAGGTCAGGTGGGGGTTCTGCGCGCCAACATCCCCGCGCCCACGACCGCCACCAGCCCAAAGCCGGCCAGCCAGAGCCACACACCCGGCGCGGACCACTCTACCCGCCGCACTTGGGCATCCGCCAGCAGCAGACCGGCGATCACCGCTCCGCTGAGCACCAGTTGCGTCCCGCCCAATGTCTTCCATTCCAGGGCCGTGGCCCGTCTTTGCAACAGCCAGGCCCCGACGGCGCCTGTGAAAAAGAGCGCGCTATAGACCCGGCCATGAAAGGAGTCCAGCGCCCAGGGCCAAAAGGCCGAGGCGGGCAGGGGGAAGAGAAAGAGGGCCAACCCGTAGAGAGCGAGAAGAAGCGCCTGGAGCCGCAGCGCCCAGCGCCAGCCCGCAGGTGTGGGTCGGGCCGACGACGACGACCAGCCCCTCTTCTGCCAGGCGAACCAGGCCAAAATGACCAGCGGCAGGAGGTAAATGACGAACCAGCCCCAGACCAGAGGACGGCTGAAGTCGAAATGCGACAGGGAGAGGAGGGAGGCGAGAGTCACAGCACCGGTGAACACGGCTGCTTGGGGAACGGTCAGGCGGGCCAGGGACCACCGGTTCGAGAGAAGAGTGCAGAGGACCGCTACCATTTCCCCCAGGTAGATGGCGCCCAGAAAACGAGCGTTGAAGGGTTTCAGCGCCCAGGGCCAGAGCGGAACCAGCAGAGATGGGGCGATAAAGAGCAACGCGCCGGCGACCAGCACCAGGGCTACAATCAGAAAAGTCACCCGTACAAGCCAGGGCAGAGGCGGATCGACAGTACGCATACAAGCCCTTCCTACTGGGAATTATTACAATGCGGCGCCAATACCTACGCACTTCGAGTGCTCGCGCCGGGTCCGTGACCCGGCGGCTTCTGGTGGGCAACCCCCGCCGGTCACGGACCGGCGGGGAGCAGGAACTGCACCCGGTGGCCTCTGGTGGGTACCCGCCGCCGATCACGGACCGGCGAGGAGCAGAAATTGCTGAGGGATTTGCGCCGCGCTCTACTACGCACTTTCCAGCAGGTGATGGGTAGCCGCTTCTACCATCTCCGACCCACTGAATGGCGTCAAGGCGTCCAGAATCATCTGGCGGATGTGCTCGTTGATGAAGTAGCGGCTGAGAATCGCCACGGACAGATACTTGGCCCCCGCCACCAGCCCCACACAGCGCTCCGAACCACAGGCGCAGATGAAAGGCCGATCCATCTCCCATTCGGTGGAGGGATAGAAGAAGGTCAACTGCTCGCCGGCCGCGATGTCGCGCACAGCTCGAATCGTCATTGTGGTCGTGTCGATCTCCGTGTTGGGATCGCAGGAGTGGTTCATATAGGCAATCACGCCCAGCTCTTCGATGTGCTGGCCGGGGCCGATCTGAATGGTCTGGTAGGTGGGCGTGGAAACGACGGTGAAATCGGGGATGAGTGCCACAATTTCACCCTGGGCAAATGTTTGTTCGGTGACCAATTGTGCGCCGGCTTTGCTGGCGCCGTGCTGAACTTTGTGCATCGGAATGCACCTGGGCCTTTCCTGTGCATCTATGGCACAGAACGAGAAGGGTGGATACAAAAACAACCAAATGCGAAGTCGGAGATCGGCGCCGCCTGCTCGCCCGCATCCCCGACTGTGGACGCCCTATCGTAACGACCGGAGCCATCGTTCTACACGAAAAAGCACGAGCGCGCTGACGCCTCGTGCTTTGTGTATAAGACGGGATTTCGGTGGTCCGATAGAACCGTTATTCGGAATCAATCATTGCATAGTTGGCCCCGGCTGTCAACTTTCAGTAGACCGCATGCTCCGGGCGTGGTCCGTGACCCGCTCGTCGGTCACGGACCGGCGGGGAGCATCTATTGCGATCTACTGATTTTATTTTTGTCATTTTGACGTTCCCCCCAAGCGGCGCTATAGTTTTCCAGATAAAGATTTGGTTCTTTGGGAATACAGGGGGTTGACATAGAATAGGTCTTTCACTAAGCTATTGAGAGAGGAGGGGGAATGACATCTGAACTGAGAATTCCACTGGATATACCAAATGTTG
>JACQGT010000463.1 GCA_016199425.1 Chloroflexota bacterium | reverse complement strand
GTTAAGCGGTGTCCTGAGCCTGTCGAAGGGTAGGCTGGAGCTGTTTCCAGCCGTATCGAAACCAAGCGGGTAGACCCGTTCGCTTGATTTCGATACGCCTCGCAGACTCGGCTACCCTTCGACAGGCTCAGGACACCGCTCAATCAGCGCTCACTGGACTGATAGCCTGAGAAGTTACCATTTGGAAGATAACAAAAGAGCCTGCCGGTGAGGCAGGCTCTTCCATTAGACAAAAACGGGGGTCGCCGATTTAGTAATGTACGTAGACTTCGGTGCCATAATCGGCCCAGGCGTAGAGCATCTCCGCCTCGCCGGGGCGCATATTGACGCAGCCGTGGCTCATGGGTGTGCCGAAGTTGTTATGCCAGTAGGCCCCGTGAATGGCATAGCCGCTGTAAAAGTACATCACCCAGGGCACACCGGGCAGATCGTAGCCCGGCCCGGTCATACGCTGGCTGGAGTATTTGGTGTTGACGGCGAAGCGGCCGGTAACAGTAGGGTAGAGGTAGGTGCCTGTGCTGACAGATGTGTAGAGTACGGGTACGTCGCCCTGCCAGGCGGTGAGCGTCTGGTCGGAGAGATTCACCTCAATCCAACGTGTACCGTTGGCCGGGGACATCCGCATCAACGATTCTACGGTTGGGGGCGCGTTCACGCGCAGCTTTTGCCCCGCCCACACAAAGCCCGCATTGGGCAGTCCATTGGCAACCATCAACTCCTGGACGCCGATGTTGTGATCCAGGGCGATCTGTTCCAACGTATCCTCGGCCTGCACAATATAAATCGTGTCGGCCACAGCCGGTTTGTCCTGCTTCTCCGGTTGAATGGCATCCACCCGGGCGCTGACCCGCAGCTTCTGGCCCACCCAAATCAGATTGGCATTGGTCAGACCGTTCAGACGCAGCACATCTTTGAGACCCATTCCGTAATTCTTGGCGATTTGGGCCAGGGTGTCGCCCCGTTGCACAGTATAGTAGCCGTTGCCAGCAGGCAGGAGATTGGGGTCGGCGGCGGCCCGTTCTGTGGCGGCGGCCGAGCCAGGGATCACCAGCCGTTGGCCGACGTAGATGATATTGGGGTTGGCAATGCCGTTGTCCTGAATTAATTCGGTGAGGGAGACGCTATAGGCTTTGGCAATGGCCGCCAGGGAATCCCCCTGATGGACCACATGGACATCCTCTTCGGCTTGGACAGCCGGCCCCACGGACAGGAAGGCCAGCACAAGAGCCAGAACCAGAGAGAGGCGCAGGGCGGCATTGAAAACCGAACGTGACGGATGCACCGGGGCTGCCCAAAGAGGGGGCTGGTCCAGGGAATCGCTTACCGATGGCATGTGTGGAGATGAAATGGGACGCATAAAAACACCTCATCCTGTGAAATGATACGACGGCGACTGTTCCGGTAGATGGCAAATCCATACGCTAAAGGTGAATTCGCGTAGTAATGCCACCAATTATAGCACATTTTAATGATTTGTAAACCGGATATTGGAAAAAGTCCAACTTTTGACAAAAGTTGGATTTCTGTTCGTCTCAGGCTGAACGTTTGAGCAGATTTTTCTCGATGGCAAGGGCGACAGCTTCGGTGCGGCTGGACGATTGCAGTTTGGACAAAATGTTGCTGACGTGGAATTTCACCGTTGACCGACTGACGATCAGTCCTTCGGCAATCTCCACATTATTTTGGCCCTTGCTCATCAGTTCCAGCACCTCCCGTTCCCTGGTCGTCAAATCGTGGCCCAGTTTGGGGGGCTGGGTCGTGGCGTGGATCAGAGCCTGGGCGGCTTCCGGGGCCAGGGTGGATCGCCCCGCATAGGCCCTGCGGATGGCTGCGGAGAGTTCAGTGGCGGAGACATTCTTGAGCAGATAGCTGATGGCCCCGGCCTGTAACGCTTTGGTGACCAGGTCTTCCTCCGGGAAGCTGGTCAAAACCACCACCTGAATCTCCGGGTTGCGTTCGCGAATGGCCTTCGTTGTGGCGGCCCCATCCATCTCCGGCATCATCAGGTCCATCAAAATGACATCAGGCCGCGCTTTGTCCAAGATGGCCAGCGCCTCGAATCCGCTGCCGGCTTCGCCCACCAGATGCAGATCATCAAACACCATTAGAAATGCTTTAAGCCCGCTGCGAACCACCGCGTGATCATCCACAAGCATGACTCGAATTGGAGCGCTATCGTCCATCAAAAGACCCCCTAACCAACCGCCGAATGACAGCATTCGTTTTTTGTGGTACCTATACACTCTCAGGGTGCAACGCACCTGTACAGTTCCTTTTTGTGTGTCGTGCCACTTCATTCTACTCACGTTTCCGAACCATACCAAACTACCAACAATCTGCGGACCATCCCGGCTGCCCCGTCACCTGACCAGTAGCCGCCCCCTTCATTTGTCGAAGCAGAAAACTCCCCGGCAGACTGATCCATTCAGCGCGACTTTGCCTATACTGTAGCTGTCGAGATCGATCTGATGATTTGTAACAAAAGGAGTGTCTTGGTCATCGCCAAAAGGGGTGAACTCTCATGCTCGTCAAAGATAGAATGAACGCACCAGCCGTCACTGTGACCCCGGATATTCCCTTTCAGGATGCGTTGAAACTGATGCGGGAAAAGGGCTTTCGCCGTTTGCCGGTGGTCAACCGCAGCGGTGAATTGGTGGGTATCGTTTCAGAGCGAGACCTGCTCTACGCGACCCCCTCCCCAGCCAGCTCCCTCTCCGTCTGGGAGCTGAACTATTTGCTCTCCCAGCTACAGGTGCGGGAGATTATGACCAAACACGTGATTACAACCACAATGGACACCCCCATCGAAGATGCCGCCGAAATCATGGCGACACGCAAGATCGGCGGTATGCCGGTGGTGGACGAACACAATTACGTCCTGGGCGTCATCACCGAAACCGACATCTTCAAGGCTCTGGTCGAGATGATGGCCATGCGCCAGAGCGGTGTACGCCTGACCCTGGATGTGCCGGAGCGCATGGGCGTGCTGGGGGAATTGGCGACGACCATCGCCGAGCTGGGTGGCAATATTATGGGCGTGGGCGTCTATGACAGCGACGAGCCGACCCACCGGAGGCTGCTGGTCAAAGTGCGGGGAGTGACCAAAGGCCAGTTGGTGAATACACTGGAAAAGTTGGGCGATCACGTGATTGATGCGCGGGAGGTTGGGCGACAGGCGATTAGCGACAGGTGACAGGCGACTGGGCATTCGTTCAAGCCAATCTCCAGTCGCCAGTCGCCTATCTCCGCTTCCAGGTCGCCGTAATGCGGGTATGTTGGCCTTTGGCGCTGACAATCTCCAATTGTGCGCCAATCGCTTCGGCCCGTTCCCGCATGATATTCAGCCCCAAATGGGTGGCCGGCACCGCACTGGGATCGAATCCGCGTCCGTCATCCTCCACTTCTAAAGCGACGCTATCAGGTGTTTGGGACATCTTTACGTTGGCGCGCCTGGCTCCGGAATGTTTGGCCACATTGTTCAGCGCCTCCTGGGCGATGCGATAAAAAGCAATCTGTACTTCCGACGGTAGAGCGCCCTTGCCTTCCACGGCGACAGAGACAGGAATGCGCGCCCGCCCAGTGACAGCGTCGGCCAACTGGCGCAGGAGATCGCCCAGTCCGGCTTCTGTCAGCGCGGTGGGGCGCAGCTCCAGCAGAAGGGTGCGCATCTCCGCCAGCGCGCCCCGGGTCAACTCCCGCAACTCCTCGGCCCGTTTCTTGCCCTCCGCCGCGTCCCGTTCCCAAATTTTGGGCAATACCTCCGCAATCAGACTGGTGGAAAAGAGCGTCTGTGTCACCGCGTCGTGCAGGTCCCGCGCCAGGCGGGTGCGTTCGGCAGCCACCGCGCTGCGCCCCACCTGTTCCCGCAGGCGGCCATTCTCAATCGCCAGCGCGGCCTGATCGGAAAAAGCCACCGCCAATTCTTTCTCTTCCTGGCTAAACGAGCGGGCGGCTTTGTAATAGAGACAAAGGCTGCCGTAGATTTCACCCTTCACATTCAGAGGTACAGCCAGCACAGAACGGTAACGTCCCGCCTGGGTCATGCCCGACTCTGCACCGGTCGTGGGCACGCCACTCTGCTCCGGCGCGTGGGGGGCAAACGATGGATACATCTTGCCGGGCGAGCCGTCGTCTGTTTCGCTGTCGTTCAAATAGCGAGCAGCCTGAATGCGCGGCCCACTATCTCCGTCATCCTGGCGATAGATGGCGATGGCGTCAGTTTCCAACAATTGGCTGGCCTGTTCCACAATCAGATCCAGAATCTCTTCCAGGGGGCGCGCGGTATTGAGAACGGTAAGCACATCGTGCAACCCTTCAGCCACCCGCCGGCGCCGTTCGATCTCCTGGGTGCGGGCAACGACGCGGCTTTCCAGTTCTTGGGCGTGGCTGCGCAGAGACTCGGCAGCCTCCACACGCACGGTAATGTCGGTGATGAAGCTCAACGCCAGGCGCTGGCCTTCCACTTCCACGTAGCTTAGCCCCACTTCCACCGGAAACTCTGTGCCATCCTTGCGCCGCGCGGCCAAATCCATGCCGTTGCCCATCGCCCTGGCTCTGGGCATAGCAAAGTAGCCATTCCGATGCTGATAGTGCTGGGAGACAAAACGCTGGGGCAGCAAAATTTCCAGCGACTGCCCGATCAGTTCGCCGCGTTTATAGCCAAAGAGTTCCTCGGTCTTGGCATTGATAAGAGTAATGATGCCCTCTTCGTCGATAACCACGACGGCAATGGGGGCTGACTCCAAGAAAGCCAGTATTGTGCCGCTCTGATCTATACCCAAGCCGGACTCCTTTATTCAGATCGAATTGTCTGCCCAATACGCATAGGTCCATTGTACAGGCTTGAAGAATGGCTTGCCAATTCTTGTACAAGTGGGCGGAAGTGAGTCAGTAAGTCAGTCAATAGTTGGCGACACGCCACTCTCCCGCTGCCCTACTGACCAGTGATAAAACCGGTCAGAGGGGTCTTTCGTTTATCCACTTTTTGCTGTAAAGTGTAGACATACCGGCCCAATCGGGTCCCGGCTTTACCCATTTTCCTGATCATTAAGGAGGCAGCCCATGAAACGCAAGATTCTGATTCCTCTGGATGGTTCGCCCTTTGCCGAGCGCGTGCTGGCCTTTGTCCGGGAGGTGGCAAAACCCCAAACATCCGAATTGCTGCTTGTCCACGTGACGCAGCCAAGCCAGTATTATACCGTTCTCGTCCCCGATGCCATGCACACAGTGGATATCACTCATTGGCAGCAGCAGGCTGAAAATTACCTGAAGCGCATGACCGCTGAGTTGCAGGCCGAGGGATACGACGTTACGCCTGTGATGAGCGAAGGGGATGTGGCCTCCACCATCTGCAATGTGGCCGACGCGCAGGATGCAGACCTGATTGCCATGACAACCCACGGGCGCTCCGGGATCGAAAAATGGGTGTTGGGCAGCGTGGCCGACCGGGTTATACGCTCGGCACACCAGCCTGTCTTCCTGGTACGCCCCCAGGAAGATCAGATGCCCTCAGTCCCCATTCGCCGCATTCTCGTCCCCCTGGACGGTTCGCGGCTGGCCGAGAAGGCGCTGCCGGAAGCTATCACTCTGGCCAAAGTCAACGGCAGCGAAATCTGGCTACTGCAGTCTGTCGAGTTCCCCGAATATTGGGGAGAGGAATATGCAGGGATGCACGCGCTGCCTTCGCTAATTTCTACCGAAGAGCAGGAAGCAGCGGCCCGGGAGTATCTGCTACACATGGCCGAAGGGCTGACAGCCGAGGGGATTCCTGCGCAGATCGTCGTAACTACTGGTCACGCGGCCAGTGCAATTTCCGATGTAGTCGCGGATAATGACATGGACTTGATCGTCATGTGTACCCACGGGCGGTCGGGTTTGAGTCGGTGGGTTTTCGGAAGCGTCGCCGAGAAAGTCGTACGATTGGCGCAGTGCCCGGTCTTGCTGATTCGAACGCAAGAGGCCAACGAAGAAAATCTGAGCGTTCCCCCAAACCAGGCGATGATTCCCACACTATGATTCCCGCACTATGACCGAGAGCTTACAACCGGCACAGGGGGCAAAGGAGACGGTGCGATGTTCGTCCGAGACTGTATGAGTTCGCCTGTGGTGACGATCACACCTGACACACCTTTTCAGACGGCTCTCCAGACAATGAAGGCTCACAACTTTCGGCGTTTGCCCGTTGTCGACAAATACGGGTGGCTGGCCGGGATTGTCTCGGAGCGCGACCTGCTGCACGCTGCACCATCCCCGGCCAGTTCCATGTCGGTGTGGGAACACAACTACCTGCTCTCGCGGTTGACTGTGCAACAGGTGATGACACGAGCCATCATCATCACCACACCAAACACACCGGTGGAACACGCGGCCAGCCTGATGATCGCCAACAAAATCGGCGGTATACCCGTTGTCGATGCCCAGGACCGGGTGGTCGGAATGATCACCGAAACAGACATCTTCCGGATTTTTGTCGAGATGTTGGATAGCCAAGAGGGCAGCGTGCGGCTGACGCTGGAATTGCCCGAAGGCACAGGATTGCCCTTCGATCTGATCGAGAGCATCTCCACTCTGGGCGGCGAATTGATCAGCTACGGGGCTTTCGGTCATGCCCACGGGATGCGGCGCATTTTGATGGTGGTGAAAGGGATTGCATTGCCGGACGTGCAAAGGATTCTGCGCCGCCACAACGTACAGGTGACAAGCAGTGTCGAAATGCCCAGCATAGCGCTACACGAAACATTGCCCTTTGGTGGGCGCATCGACTTCCTCAACGGTGCGCTTCTCTAAGCTTCTCTCCCTCCAGTTTCCCTCCCTAAGCAGGAGGGCCGGTCTACTCCTCGCAAGACCGGCCCTCCTGATTCTTTTTTGTAGCCCTATGCGCGCCACGTCTGCTTTCTGGTAGGTCGGGTGGGATTCGAACCCACACGGGTGTTACTCCGGCGGATTTTCTTACCACTATGGCTTTCGCCACCTCGCAATGAGTTTGTGGTCTGGACTTTCTCTTGACCCTAGTTGTCCACCGTAGGTCTCGGCCGTCAAGTCTCTACACCTTCTTCTTGCTACCCCGGTAAGAGGAGTTATTTGTTACCAGCAAGAAGCTTGGCTCGGGATTCTCATGTAGTAAGTTACGAAGAGTTCCCCGAATTTGACCGAATTCACGTAGAGCGTTTCCATCTCCAGTGCTCAAATCTACAAGTCCGCTGCGTCTGCCGTTCCGCCACCGACCCGAATCTGCAAGTGCCTGCGTAAGTCCGATTCCGGGAATAGACCAGCAACTGATGGAACAGTCCTGATTCCTGTGGTCTATTCCCGGAATCAGCATTCGTCTGACAGTTACACCTGCCAAGTGATTGTACGTACCCGGGCATTATCTGTCAATTACGACAGGTCCAGCATCACCTCGCCGCCGCGCTCCTGGCTGTGGTAGATGCCATCCAGAATCGCCATCACCTGCAACGATTGTTCGGCGGGCACAGGCGACGGCGCGCCGGCAGCCACAGCTTTGGCAAACTCCACACACTCCAGGGCGTGGGGTTCCATTGTATCCGCGGTCAATTGCAGCGTCTTGTTGTAAAGCTGTTTGGTGGCATAGTTGCTGCTCATCACCTTACATTCCGGCCACTGACAGCCCCCTTCGCTCCCGTAGAGCCACATCTGCATATCTTCGCCCGGCGTGTCGTGATGGAGCAGCCAGCTCACTTCCAAAATCAGCGTGGCCCCGTTTTCAAAGCGCACAAAGGCCGCCGCGAAGTCCTCTACATCTATATCCTGGGGTACATCGACCAGACCCCACTGGCTAAACGCGCCTGGATGGTGGGCCAGGGGCGCTTTTGCCACGCCAGAAACGGCCACGGGCCTGGGGTTGCCCATCAGCCACAGGGTCAGGTCCAGGATATGCACGCCGATGTCGATGGTAGGGCCGCCGCCGCTGTTCTTTTTGTAGATGAAGCCGGGCCGGGCCGGAATCCAACCCCGGCGCAACATCCAACTGCGGGCGTGGTAGATGTCGCCCAGGCTGCCGCTGTCGATCTCGGCTTTCATGGCCCGGGCGCTGCCCTTGAAGCGGAAGTGCTGGGCCGTCATCAGCGTCTTGCCCGAAGCATCCCGCGCCGCAATCATTTTGTGAATGTCGGCAGGGGTGGGGGCGAGAGGCTTCTCGCAGATGACGTGCTTGCCCGCCTCCAGCGCGGCAATCGCCAGGGATGCGTGGTACATATTCGGCGTGCAGATGTCGATGATGTCGATATTCGGATCGTTGATCAGGTCCGCCGCATCGGTCGACAGTTTGGTCACGCCGTGGACCGCGCCCCAGGCTTCCAGTGCGAGCGCAAAGACATCGCTGCCCGCCACCACTTCTGCAATTTCCGAGGCTGCCCAACCGGGCATATGGGTTTTGGCAATACCGCCGACGCCGATGACGCCGACTTTCAGAGTGTTGGACACGTGTACATTCCTTTGCTTGGGTATTGGAGATTGGAGATTAGGTATTGGAGATTGGGGTAGTGCAGAGTTATCAGTCAACAATCCGTAAATTCTGTCATCCGTGTTCTACTCTTTGATCTGCTTTGATCAGCCCAATCCTGTTATTGTATAATGGGAAATGAGGTAAAATAGCAGTGAGAACAAGCGGGACGAAGAGCTTGTGCATTGCTACCGGACCTCTCACTCGACCAGAAGCACCAGCCAAATCCAGCGTTGCGAACGCCAAACGCGGACCGTCCAGTCGGGTGAAAGCTGCGACACCGCCGAAAGCGTGTTGCGTTGCGAACGTCCTAACAGGATCACGGTCAAACAGCGTCCGAAAGAGGCAGCTCCTGGCGGTCATTGTACTGCAAGGAGGGAAGTATGCCAATCTATATGGGAATCGACTGGAGTACGCAGAAGCACGATGTCGCCTTTGTTAACGAGAAAGGAGGCGTGATTCAGACCGAGATAATCGAACACAGTCAGGCGGGTTTTGCCAAACTGGAAGCCGTGCGTCGGCAGATGAAAGTGGAGCCATCCGAATGCATCGTGGGTATGGAAACCGCGCACAGTCTGTTGATCGATTATGACAATCTGGTGATTGCCGAAACTCTGCGCACGAACCGGCACAAGTTCCGCGTTCTTATTTTCAGAACAAACGCAAAGGAGTTCCGTGACTGAGAGTATCCAACAGCGGGTGTTGGCGCATGACCGTTTTCAGGTGGAGATGAAGCATTTTTATCGCTTGCAGCCGGATCGCAAGAGTCAATACCGCATATCCACCTATATTTTCTTGCCGCAGAGCCTGGGCATCAATGGGGCGGTCTATACCCAACGCGAATTC
Source organism: Chloroflexota bacterium (assembly GCA_016199425.1). Classification (GTDB taxonomy): domain Bacteria; phylum Chloroflexota; class Anaerolineae; order Caldilineales; family Caldilineaceae; genus JACQGT01. Next base: position 869 of record JACQGT010000463.1, on the reverse strand, counting down.
TACCGGCGTGTCCAAAACTACGTACGCCTGCGCACGCCGGATTTCACTCTGCAAGGATTGCGTACCCAACCCCGCTCACCGTTGGTCCAACTTGCAAAAACCCTGAGCGAAGAAGGGTGGGAAGCGGATGCTCAAAAACGCAGCCGTGTGATCACCAGCCTGAAGTTTCTGCGCGCCATTTTGAACAGCCGTCTGGACCGTCGCCTGCGCCGCATGGATCCCCGCTCCGGTCGCCCGGTCTCCGATCCCGCCGCCCACGTCAGCGCCGAGGCCGAATGCTTTATCCAGGACGTTTCCGATTTTACCGACTGTTTGCGTTCGATTGCCAGAGGGCTGGAAGGGACCAAAGCTGGGGACGCGGTTGTCCAGAACTACCGGCTCACCGATGAGTCGATCAGTCTGCTGCTGGAAGAGGGCTATCTCACCGCGTACCTGTCGGTAGAGCAGCACGCGGCCGACGACGAGAAGCCCCGCTGGCAAGCAGCGCTCTCCACACTGATCGAACGGGAAGGGGAGTATCGCCATGCCCAGGGCTATCACACCCACCTTCTGCCCAATTCTGACAACGAGGAGTATCTTTTTCGTTCCTCGGCTCTCAAGAAATTCACATCCAGCGTCCTCTATCTCTCTGCATCGGTCAAGCCGGAGGGACGGACTTTGGAGCAACTGCTCTTTGCCATCGCGGCCGGAGTGTCGATGGTCTTTGCCACAGTCATTGCCTTCTATTTCCAGGCTCGCTTTGGCATATTCACCTTTCCGGTCTTTGCGGCGCTGGTGGTGGGCTATATGTTCAAAGACCGCATCAAAGAGGTGGGGCGGTTGCTCTCTGTGCGTCTGCTGCGCAACGTTCTCTACGACAGACGCATCAC
>JACQGT010000509.1 GCA_016199425.1 Chloroflexota bacterium | reverse complement strand
CAGCGCGGCGAAGATGCGGCGCAGGGAATCTTCGGTCATCACCCCGTCCAGCAACGCCCAGTGGAGATCGCCCTGGCTGTCGTTGTCGTCCAGATGGACGTAACTCAACTGCACCCCGGCCCGTCGAATGATCTCTGCCGGGTCTTCGTTGCGCATCTGAATGTGGCCGCTGTCGAAGAGCAGGTAAAGATTGGGGTGGCCGACGGAACGCACAAACTCCAGGGTGGCCGCGGCCGTGTCCAGAGCGCGACCGGGGAAGTGTTCGATGCCGAGGGTCAGCCCGTGGGTCTGCGCCCGCTCCGCGGCAATAGCTACCGAATCAGCGTAGCGCCGCAAGGCATCGGCTCTCCCGTCCAAACCCGGAATCACATAGGCCGCGCTTGCTCCCACTGAAGCGGCGTGGGCCAGCGCCCTGTCCATATGGGCCAGGGCCGCGGCCCGCGCTTCTGCGCTGGGGCTGTCAAGCGCTGCGCCTTCGGGCATCCCAAAGGAGACGCCCACGCAGGAGACAGCCAGGCCCAGTGCTTTGGCCTGGGCCTGGACTTCTGCTGTCGCCAGCATCTGGGGTTGGATGTCGATCCACCCAAAACCCAACTCGGCCATTCGTTTGAGATTGTCTTCTTCCGGGCCGCGCAAGGCCCAGATGCAGCAGGAGAGGTGCATGGGAGAAACCCGCTTTCGTGTGGGGGATTGCACGTAACGAACTACTTTACTCCGCTTCAAATACACATTCCATCTGATGCACCAGACAATCCGGTCTCTCTTTGCGCCACTCGTCAAAGAGCGCGTAGAGATCGGTCTCGTCCTGGGCGGCCATGCCGTAGCGGACAAGAGGACCGTCGCCGGATGGTTGGGGGTGGTGGGCGTCGTGGGGTTTGCCTTCGCTGCACAATTTGCACAGCATCCGCAGCGCGGACCAGTTGTCTATGCCGATTTCTCGCGCTTCGGCCAGACGGGTGAGGGCGGTGCGATCTTCTTTTGCCGACGCTTCGATAATCACTTCGTAGGTGCTGAAAGGGGAAGCGTAGAGCAATTCCAGTTCGTTGAAGACGGGTACTTCTACTCCGCCCAGGTCACGGAAACCCGCGGGTTCGCCGTCATGCAGCACAATGTCCTGATAGCGGCGTCCAGAGGCGGGCGTGGGTACATTCTGAATCTGGGCGCGCGCTGGATCGAGGCGTTTTGTCCAGACTACTTCCGGGTTGCCTGTGGGGTCGATACGGATCGGCGTTGGCCCCAATTTCATCAAGGGTGGATCGTCGCCGTCGGCGATGTCAATGCCGTAGCCCCGCCACGCCCTGCGCGCCTCGCGCCAGTCACCCAGCGCGGTGGCAGCGATGCCCAGATTCCACCACGCGCCCGCGTCTGCGCTGTCCAGCGCCACCGCCTTCTGATTATAGCGCAGACACTCCGGCCAACTGTGCTGAAATTTGTAGACCAGGCCGAGATTGAACCAGGGCACCGACCAGCGGGGCGCGGCTGCGGCAGCCTTGCGGAACTGCTCACCCGCTTCCCGCAGTTTGGCCTGCTGCAGCAGGCGTGTGCCTCGTTCGTTGAATTTGATGGCTGGAGTCTTCATCAGTGAGTCTTTCTTGTCACGCGGTCACGGGCAAATCCAGCCGTTCTTCGATCCACTCGCGGACAAAGGCAGAGACGGAGCGGTCAGCGGCGGTGGCCTCTGCATAGAGAACGCCCTGTGTAAATTCGTCCAAATGCACAGTGACGGTGGCTGCCATTCGCCGATTGTCGTTGGGGACGAACGGCTCGAAGTATTCTGCCGGATATAAATAACCATCCTCGCTGCCGGATTCGCCAAAAGTTTCATCGATCACCCGGATCAGCCCGTGCCGTTCAGCCGGGAGATCGGGCAGGGTTTTATAGACCTTTCCCATAACTAAGCTGACGAGAGGTTCTACCTGCTGCGGTTCTCCCGGCGGGAAAAGGTAGGGCATATTGTTTACGCATTTTACGTAGCTCATCCGACTCTCTCCAGATTCTTGATGGCCTTGTGGTCTCTGGCCGAGTGGGTGAGCTATATTGTACCAGAAACAGCGTTCGCTCGCTATCAAACCCCACACACCACTGCGCAGGCAAACTCGTGGCCTGCCTCGCTGATGCCCATGGCCGCCTTCACCTCCGCCGGCGCGGACGCGTAGAGCGAGCGAATGGCCGCCCGGTTCACTTCTGAAGTCGCCATCCGTTCTGTCCAGTTTTCAAACTCCAATTGAATCCGCCAGCGGTAAACCACCTCCGCCCGCAGGCCAGCCCCGGTAAAGAAGGCCAGCCACTCCGGCTCCGTATAGTCGCGCACGTGGGAGGGGTCGCGCAGCAATTCGATGGCGTTCAGGTACGTGTCGCAGATAGGATTGTCGAAACCCACCACATCGCTGAGAATCACCCGCCCGCCCGGTCGCAGTACCCGGCGCAACTCGGCCACCGCTTTGGCCGGATGCGGCCAGTGGTGCGCGCTGTAGCGGCTGACCACCAGATCGAACTCGGCGTCATCAAAAGGGAGCGACTCCACATCGCCCCGGCGGGTGACGAGATTGGCCAGCCCCCGCTCGGCGGCCAACAGCTCCACCTGGCGCAGCATCCCTTCCGTCAAGTCCACGGCTACCACCGCGGCCACGTGGGGCGCAAAGGCCGCCGCCGTGTGACCCGCACCGCAGCCTGCGTCCAATACACGTTCGTCGCCGCGCAGATCGGCCAACGCCACTGTCTGGGCCAGGTCCACACCCAGCGCGTGGACCGCGCTGGTGCGGTAGTTGGCCGCCACCCGGTCGAATTGCTGTTGCACAGACGTTTTGAGATCGGACAAGGCTTTGACCCTTTGTTGTGGGGGAATGAGACGGCGGACGGCAGACCGCGGACCGCAGACCGCGGACGGCAGACGGCGGCTCGCGGTCTGCGGTCAATCCACCCGGTAACGTTCCAGCAGTGTCGAGATCGCGCGCACGCCGAACACCAGCCCCTCGACGGGAATGCGCTCGTTGGCCCCGTGGATCGTCGCGCCGAAGTTGATCCCCAGCGGCAATTTGACCGGCAGGAAGCCGTAGTTCTGGATGCCCAGGCGGGTAAACATCCGCCCATCGGTGAAGCCGCCCACCAGCGACGGGATGACCGCAGCCTCCGGGTCCATCTCCTCCACAATCCCCGCCAGCAGAGGAAAGAGAGCCATATCCACTGCCGCGCTGCCCGGGTCGTGGCGGATGATCTCGAAGGGCAGATCATCGCTCAGCAGCGCGTGGAGTTCACCGATGAAGTCGTCCGCGGTGTAACCGGGCAGGACGCGGCCGTCCAACTCCAGTTCGATATGGCTGGGGATGACGTTTGTCTTAAAGCCGCCGTTGACGACCGTCGCGTTGACTGTATTGTGCAGCAGCGCATCCAGCGGGCGGGCCAGGGGCGCACCGCTGGCGTAGAGTCTGTCCAGTGTGGCGTCGGCGGTGGACGGCTCGCGCAGACTATCCACCGCGGCCCGCAGTTCCGGCGGCGCGATGCAGGCCAGCCCGTCCAGCATCAGCCCCATTGCTGCGGTCAAATGGACGGGCAGCCGGTTGGCGTTGAGGGTCGTCAACGCCTGGCCCAACTTCGCCATCGCGCCGTCGCGCAGGGGTGAGGAGCCGTGGCCCCCCGGCCCGGTGAAGCGGGTGCGCAGCCAGCAGACCTGCTTCTCCGCCACCATCAGCGGGTAAAAACGCTTGTCGCCCAGATATTGCGCGCCGCCGCCCCCTTCGCCGATGGCGTAGCGCGCCCCGGCGAACTGCTCCGGGTGCTGCTCGGTGACGAAGCGCGCGCCGTAGTCGCTGCCCGCCTCCTCGTCGGCCAGAATCGTCAGCACAATATCCCCCGCCGGCTGCTTGCCCTCGGCCAGGGCAGCCAAGACCGCGCAGGTCATTATCACAACCCCGCCCTTCATATCCAGCGAACCCCGCCCCCACAGATAGCCGTCGATGATATCCCCGCCAAAGGGCGGCTGATCCCACTTCTGGTTGGCCGTCGTCACCACATCCACGTGGCCCTGCAGGACAAGGCCAGGCGCGTCGCCTGTCCCTGGCAGGCGGGCGATGAGGTTGGGCCGGTTGGGGTCTTTGGCCAGAATTGTCGTGGAGAGACCCGCCTCCTGCAGCAGGCTGTCCAGGTATTGGATGCAGAGGATTTCGTTGCCGGGCGGGTTGGTGGTGTCCATGCGCACGAGAGTTTGCAGCATCTCCAACGGGCGCGCGTAGATGGGAGTGGTCACAGGTTGGCTCCTTTTTGGGGGGATGGATCGAACGCGGATTGGGCGGATAGGAAAAAGTCCCCGGCACTTCACGAACTTAGACGATTGGAACTTCGTCTACCGACCCGCCAGGACAGGAAGTGCCGGGGACTTTTTCAGGTCAGGCGTGGATGGCTGGCGGACTTTGACCTCGCGCTGCACCCGCTCGGCCAGTTCTGCTTCCGCCACTTCTAAGTCATAGCGCGCCTGTAAGCGCATCCACACATTTGCGCTGGTGGCAAAATAGCGCGCCAGCCGCAGCGCAGTGTCCGCCGTCACGGATCGCTTACCATGCACGATTTGGCTGATGCGCAAAGCCGGGACGCCCAGGTCCTGGGCAAGACGGTACTGGCTCAACCCAAGTGGTTTCATAAAATCTTCGAGAAGCACTTCGCCCGGATGGACGGGAGGCAAGCGATCTTCCTCTGCTGCCTTCATCTCACTAGTCATGATAATCCTCGATCTTCACTTGCTTTGCCTTGCCGGCTTCCCAGTAAAAGCAAATACGCCATTGAACATTGATGCGAATGCTGTATTGCCCCGCACGGTCGCCGCGTAGGAGTTCGAGTCGATTACCCGGCGGTGAGCGCAAATCCTGCCAATCATCCGCATCTTCCAGGTAGAGCAACTTGCGGCGGGCACTCTTCTGTATTGTAAAAGGCAACTTGCGCGAGACTTGCCCGTTGAAGATTTTTTCAGTTTCTTCATCCGCAAATGATTCTATCATGCCGCGATATTATCATGCCGCGTTATTGTGGTCAAATCCCAAAAGGAAACCTACTGTCCTTCTCGTGGGCCTTACTCTGTGGGTTCATGCCGCCCAACGCCGATTTCGGTCTCATTCAAAGCCGATCCCTCAAGACAGACCTGCCAGGTTTCGGAAAACCTGGCAGGTCT
>JACQGT010000508.1 GCA_016199425.1 Chloroflexota bacterium | reverse complement strand
TAGGGCGGATTGCCAATCCGCCCTACGGGTTGCGGCGGCGGTTATCCGCGGGTACAATGGAGTTACGACGATTCACCCCATACCCCGAAGGAGCACTGCCGTGAACGAAAACGAAGGCAAGGGCTATCAAAACTATAATCCCGTTACTGTGACTGTCACCGAAGCGGTCGGCATTCTTGTCCTGGGCGGACTGGCGCTGATTCTGCTGATGGCGTTGCTGCGCAGCCAGGCCCGTCACCGCAAATTGTTGGCCCAGTTGGCTGGCGTAGAGGGAGCCGGCCGGAAAGATGCCCACGCAAAGGAGCAACCCCAATGACCGACGCCATTGTGATCGGTTGCGGCGTCTCCGGTCTGTCCAGCGCCATCCGTCTGCAAGAGAGCGGATTCCGCGTGCGTATCGTCAGCCGGGACCTGCCGCCCCACACCACTTCCGACGTGGCCGGGGCCATCTGGCATCCCATCTCCGCCGAACATCTGCCCAACGGTCTGCGCTGGGCTGCGGAATGCAGAGAAGAACTGCTGCGTCTGGTGGACGAGCCGGGGAGCGGTGTGCAGATCATTCAACTGTTGGAGCCGGTGGAAGAAGGCAAGGAAGGCGAGCGCTGGCAGGAGATGATCGACGACCTGCGCACAGTGCCCGAGGACGAACTGCCTCTGGGCTACAGCGGGGGGTTTCGCTATGCCGTGCCCCTCATCGAGACGCCCATTCACATGGCCTATCTGGTGCGCCGTTTTCAGGCCGGCGGCGGGGAAATCCAGCAGGCGCTGGTGAGCGATCTGGGCCGCTTCAGCGGGCCGGAGCGGTTGGTAGTCAACTGCACAGGCGCATGGGCGGGCAAATTGACCGGCGACAGCCGGGTCTTCCCCATCCGGGGGCAAATCCTCCGTCTGCCGCCCCAGCCCCACATCACCCGGGGCTTTATCAGCCACGGCGGGCCCCTGGGTTTCACCTACATTTTCCCCCGTTCCCAGGATTGTCTGTTGGGCGGCACGTCGGAAGTGGGGAGCTGGTCTGTGCGCCCCAACCCGGCCACCAGCGCGGCCATCCGCGGACGTTGCGCCTCGGTGGACCGCTCCCTGGCCGACGCGGAAGTCATCGACGTGCGCGTGGGTCTGCGTCCGGGCCGAGACGAAGTGCGCCTGGAACTGGAGGAGACGGCCAACGGGCCGATCATCCACAACTACGGACACAGCGGGATTGGGTTTACCCTCTCGTGGGGCTGCGCCAATGATGTGGCGCGGCTGGCGCAAGAACGATTCCGGTAAATGTATTGCGTATTCCGTTTCGCAGACGCTCATCTCGCGCGTCACTACCATCCGTCGAACTGAAAACATGAAAACATCCCCTGCTTACGCAATACGAAATACGCAATACCCAGTGAGAGAGGAGTACCTGCCATGACCTACCAAACCATCCAAAATATCCCCGTCTGGGGCGAACCGGATCAGGGCGCGATTGATCAGATCGTCAACTGCGCACGAACGGGCGAAGCCGCCGCGCTGATGGCGGATCACCACCTGGGCTACGCGGTCCCCATCGGCGGCGTCATCGCCTACGGGGACAAAATCAGCCCGTCCGGAGTCGGATTCGATATTGGGTGTGGTAATAAAGCTGTAAGAATCGACGCGCCCGCACCGGAAATCCGCCAGAACATCGCCCGGATTATGGACGACATCTGGGCGACCCTTTCCTTTGGCATCGGGATGAAAAACCAGGAGGAGAACGATCACCCCCTTTTTGACGACGACCCGGCCTGGGATATCCCGATTGCGCACAAACAAAAGCGGATGGCGGCGGAACAACTGGGCACGATTGGCAGCGGCAACCACTACGTAGACATTTTCGAGGACGAGCAGCAGCGCATTTGGATCGGCGTCCACTTTGGCTCGCGGGGGTTGGGACACCGGCTGGCCAGCCACTTTATCGCAGCGGGCGGCGGCAAGGACGGGATGCACGTAGATCCGGTGCTGCTGGATGTGGAGAGTCAACTCGGCCAGGAGTACATCGCCTGTATGAAGTTGGCTGGACGCTACGCCTATGCGGGGCGGGATTGGGTGGCGGCCCGGGTGGCAAAGCTGCTGGGCGCGCACATTCTGGAAGAGGTCCATAACCACCACAACTTCGCCTGGCAAGAGGAGCACAACGGCCAGAAGCTCTGGGTGGTGCGCAAAGGTGCGACGCCGGCCTTCCCCGGCCAGAAGGGTTTTGTGGGCGGCTCGATGGGGGATATTTCGGTCATTCTGGAAGGGGTGGAGAGCGACGAAAGCAGAGTGGCCCTCTACTCCACTGTCCACGGCGCGGGGCGGGTGATGTCCCGGACACGCGCGGCGGGCAAGTTCCGCTTCCGCAAAGGGCGCAAAGTGCAGGTGGCGGAAGGGGAGATCAGCCGCAAAATGATGATGAATTGGATACGGGGTATGGGCGTGGAACTGCGTGGCGCGGGCACGGACGAAGCGCCCCAGGTCTACAAACGGCTGCCCGAAGTCCTCGCCTATCACGACCCCACCATCCGCATCCTGCATACGCTGACGCCCCTGGGTGTGGCCATGGCGGGTGAGGATGAGAGTGACCCGTATCGGGATTGACAAGAGGAAGGGATGAAGGGATGAGACTATACAGGACCAGCGCAGGTTGAGTAGGCTGGGGCTGTTTCCAGCCGTATCGAAACCCAGCGGGTAGACCCGTTCGCTTGGTTTCGATACGCCTCGCAGACTCGACTACTCAACCAGCGCTCACTGATCTGCGACACCTGTACAGTTATGAAGGGATAATGGCCTTGCGCCTTCATCCCTTCCTTTGCAAAGAGAGGCGCAAATGTCCGTCAATTTACACAACGCGCGTGAATTTGTTTACGCCAACGGCGTGCTTTGGGAGCGGCTGATCTTCGGCCATCTGTTTGAGGGGCGGGCGGTGCAGTCGGTGTTAGCCGCTCTGCTGGCTTACAAAAACAGCGACAACGGCTTTGGCAATGCACTGGAACACGACGTGCGCTGCCCGGATTCTCACCCGCTGGCCCTGGAATTTCTGCTGCGGGTCTTGCGGCGCACGGACACCGACCCCGGCGATCTGCTGGATGGTACGGCCCATTGGGTGGAGATGCAGCGCCGGGAGGATGGCAGTCTGGGCAATCCAGCGGCTGTTTTGGACTATCCCCACGCGCCCTGGTGGAACGGCGGCGGGCAGGTCGCGCCGGACTCCATCACCGGCCATCTGCTCCATTTTGGCAAGTGCAACTCCTCCCTGGCCGCATCCACCCGGCGTTGGGTGGAGAAAAACCTGACACTGGAGACCATCCGCGCCACCGACTGGCTCTTTATGAACTACCACGCCTACGACTATTTCATGCAGGTAGACGACTTCCCGGATGTCGAGCGCTTGCGGGAAGCCACGATTGCCAACATTTTGCGCTGCGCCGAAGCCGCCCCGCCAGGCCAGCACACCGTCTTCTTCGATTTCGCGCCGACGCCCCACTCCCCGGTAGCCCTGGCCGCGGACGACGGGCTGATCGAGCGCTGTCTGGCCACTGTGGCAAACGGCCAGCAGGAGGACGGCGGCTGGCGGGATGAACACAACCTGCCCCAGTGGCGGCCCTGGACGACCATTTGCAGCCTACTGACGTTGCGGGCGTATGGGCGAATCGGGTAAGAAAATTCGTCCGATTTCCCTCTTTACAACTCTTCACTCCTGTGCTACACTCCCTTCAGTTCGCTTTTCAATTCACTTTTTGCTGGAAAGGAGGCGGTTTCATGGCAGCCCAAGTGCAAATGTTCGTTCAAGCGCGGCAGCTTGCTGCCAGCGGAATACGCCTATCGTCCGAACAGCGGTGATGACCCGCTGATCTTGCCCCGTTTGTCCGGCCGCAGGCGTCTTTCGCACTGCGGCTTTTTTGATTGGCCGCAGCCCCAGTCCAAACGTACTACCAATCAATGTGAACCAAGCGAGGACCAAACGTTGAGTAACTACGACGGATATAACAGCGGCCAGTGGGACGAGAACGAAGTGCTCCTGGCCTATTACAACCAGAAATTCAGCCTGCCCCGCCAGCGCAACCAGGGCAAAGCGCCCAAACCTTCCAACCAGGAAGAAAAGATGGAACGGGAGCGCGGTCTGGTGGACACAGTGACCGCGGACCGGGGCATTGCCCTGGGTCTGGAGATCAGCTACACACCGGCCCGCTTTGAAGCCGAGTGGCTGCACGATTCCCTGCGCAACTTCTTTCTGCAGGACCTGATCATCGACGTGACGGCCCAGGTGAAGGGGGGCAAAGAAGCCAATGTCTACCGCTGCGTGCCCCATCCGACCGTTGATGCCGACTGGCTGGCGGTCAAAGTCTACCGCCCCCGCCAGTTTCGCAATCTGCGCAACGACGCCATGTACCGGGAAGGGCGGCAGATTCTGACCGACGAAGACGGCAAGCCCGCCGACCCCAAAGACGACCGCATCATTCGCGCCATCGGCAAAAAATCAGCCTTTGGCGTGCAGGTGCAGCACACCTCCTGGCTGATGCACGAGTACACCACCCTGCAGAAGCTACACGCAGCGGGCGCGGCCGTGCCCCGCCCGGTGGCGGTGGACCAGAACGCGATTCTGATGGGCTATGTGGGGAATAGCAACCGGGCCGCGCCCACGCTTCACGAGGTTGTGTTACAGCCGAGGGAGGCCGAGCCGCTCTTCCAGGAGACCCTGCGCAACATCGAAGTAATGCTGAATCAGGGCTACATCCACGGCGACCTGTCGGCCTACAACATTCTCTATTGGGAGGGAAAGATCACACTGATCGATTTCCCCCAGGTGACAGATGCTACGGCCAACCGCAACGCCCGCAAAATCCTGAGCCGGGACGTGCAACGGGTATGCGAATACTTCAGGCAGTACGGCGTGCAGTGCAACCCCAAAGCTATCACCGAAAAGCTATGGGCACGTTATGCCGCGCCGGACCCGATGGACTATCTGGCGGATCTGTCGAGGATGGAGTTCGAAGCGGAAAAAGAGGAGTGAGGAATTCCGTATTTCGTATTGCGTATTTCACAGAGCGACAGAGCCGACTACTAAATGACCGCGAATAAAGGGATGACGCGAATGATTGGTCTGTTGAGATCATTGAGGGATATTCCGAAACGTCCCCTACACGTCAAGCATTCGCGTACTCCTCCTATTCGCGGTCATTCATCTGCGCCGATCGGAACGATCTTTTTGCCGTACGGAGTAAGTAGTGACGGCATCTCCACTACTCACGAAATACTCCGTACGGCGAAAAGATCGACCCTTCGACAGGCTCAGG